>JANONQ010000222.1:0-2565 GCA_031420935.1 Novosphingobium sp.
CCTTGAGCCCGGAGGTGAAGGGCTTCGTCGACGGCTATCTGCGCAAGGGCCTGGATGCCGAGCTCAAGTCGGTTTCCGGCGCGGTGCTGGGCGACGGCGGCTATGCGGTGCCTCGCGAGATCGATGCGGTAATCTCGGCAACCCTGCTCAAGTTGAGCCCGATCCGCGGAATCGCCCAGATCGTCCAGGTCGGCTCGGCCGGCTACCGCAAGCTGATCACCACTGGTGGCACCGCTTCGGGCTGGGTCAGCGAAACCGCCGCGCGGCCAATGACCAATACGCCGACCTTTGTCGAAATCGTCCCGCCCTCCGGCGACCTTTACGCCAATCCGGCAGCGAGCCAGGCGATGCTCGACGACGCCGCGTTCAATCTCGAATCCTGGCTGGGCAACGAGATTTCGATGGAGTTCGCCCGTGCCGAGGGTGCCGCTTTCATCAACGGCAGCGGCACCAACCAGCCCAGGGGCTTCCTCGGCGCGCCGACCAGCCTGCTGACTGACGCCACCCGTCCGTTCGGCACGGTGCAGCACGCCGTCTCCGGCAACGCCGCGACCTTGGGCACCAATCCCGAGCTCAAGCTGATCGACCTGGTCCATTCGCTCAAAGCCGCCCATCGGCAGGGGGCGACATGGGTGATGAATTCGTCAACTTTGGCCGAAGTGCGCAAGCTCAAGGCGTCGGACGGCAGCTTCCTGTGGCAGCCGGGCATTGCCGAAGGCCAGCCGGACCGGCTGATCGGTTATCCGGTGGTCGAGGCCGGCGACATGCCCGATATCGCCGCCAACGCTTTCCCGATCGCCTTCGGCAACTTCCGCGCCGGCTATCTGATCGCCGAGCGCAGCGCCACGTCGATCCTGCGCGATCCCTTCACTAACAAGCCCTTCGTCCACTTCTACGCGGTCAAGCGGATCGGCGGCCAGGTGCTCGACAGCGAAGCGATCAAGCTGCTGAAGATCTCGATCTGATGAGTGTGCCGGGCGGCGGACATCCCCGCTGCCGCCCGGCCCGCGCCCGCGCCTTCCACCCGCTCATCCTGAGCTTGTCGAAGGACGCGGGCGCACCTTTCCTAAACTTTGAACAGAACGGAGACCGCCATGAAGCGGGCAATCGTCACCCCGGCCGTGCTGTCACCGGCGGCGCTGACCGAGCTCAAGCAGTGGCTCGGCATTTCGACGGCGCAGGACGACGCGCCGTTGACCGGCCTGCTGCGTGCCGGCCTCGAAATGTGCGAGAACTTTACCGGCAGCATGTCGATCGAGGCCGGCTGCGAGGAAGTGCTTGCCGTCTCTGGCGGCTGGCAGGCCCTGTCAACCCGACCGGTGCAGGCCATAACCGCAGTCCAGGCCATCGCCGCTGCGGGCACGCGGACCACCCTTGCCGCGAGCGCCTATGCGGCCGAACTCGACGCCGATGGCGGCGGACGGGTGCAGGTTTTCCTGCCGGGCGACGCGCAGCGGATGGCAGTGCGCTTCACCGCCGGCCTCGCGCCGGACTGGGCCACCCTGCCCGAGGCGCTGCGCCACGGCATTCTGCGCCTCGCCGCGCATCAGCACCGCGAGCGTGAAACCAGCGGTGCGGGGCCGGTCCCGCCGGCGGCCGTCGCGGCGCTGTGGCGGCCCTGGCGGCGGATGCGCCTGACATGATCACCGCCGGTATCACGGCATCGTTCGACACGCTCGCTCGGCGGCTTACCGCAAAGGCCGCCGTGCTTGCACGGACCCGCGCCGAACGCAGTGCGCTCGCCCGGCGAGGTGATCCCGCTCGCTGGCGCCGCCCCGGCCTGCTCTGGCCGCTGTTTACGAAAGGATAGACCTGCATGGAAGTGCCCTTGCGCGCCGCGCTGACCGGCTGGCTTGCCGCCGATCCGGCGCTTGCCCTGCAACTCAATTCGATCACGGAGGAAGTCCCCTCGCGCACCAGCCTGCCGTGGCTGGCGATTGCCGCCAGCGCCAGCGCGGACTGGAGCTGCAAGTCCAATCCCGGCCGCGAAGTGCGGATCGCGCTTGAGCTGCACTGCCGCGGCGACCAGCCCGATACCGCGGCCGAGCTGGTCGGCGCGATCGAACGCCGCATTGACAACCTGCCGCGCGGGCAGGACGGATTTTCGATCGTCAGTAGCCTGTTCCTGCGGGCCCGGGCCGAACAGCGCGGGGAAAGCACCCGCGCCATCCTCATGGAATACCGCTTCCGCCTGATGGCGGAGTAATTTCGCCCGCTGCGTGTGGTCCTTCGACGAGCTCAGGACGAGCGGACGGTATTTTGAGTTTTTCTCCCAAACCCCGCTCAGGCTGAGCTTGTCGAAGCCCGCGCGCCACCCCAGCCCAAAGGAACTCCACCATGCCAGCCCAAAAAGGCGCTGCCTTCCTGCTCAAGATTTCCAATGGCGCGCCGACGCCGGTCTACCAGACCGTCGCGGGCCTGCGTACCACCCAGATGTCGATCACCGGCGACACGGTCGTCATCACCAGCAAAGACAGCGGCGGCTGGCGCGAGCTGCTGTCGGGGGCGGGGGTGCGCACGGTTTCGGTCTCCGCCGCGGGGATTTTCCTCGGCAGCGCCGCCGAA
>JANONQ010000223.1:0-3822 GCA_031420935.1 Novosphingobium sp.
CGCAAGCGCGTCTTCGTCGACCGGCTGAAGTGGGATATCCCGCACGACGGCACGTTGGAAACAGATCAGTACGATACCGCCGCGGCCGATTACCTGATCCTGCAGGACCGTGAAACCGGCGCCCACGCGGCTTCCGTCCGGTTGCTGCCGACGACCGGCAGGCACATGCTGGCCGATGTGTTTCCTTTCCTGTGCGAGGACACGGTTCCGCGGGGACCGCATATCCGCGAGATCAGTCGGCTGATCATCTCCCCTGATATCCCGCGCCGCGAGCGCATGCGTGTCCGCAACCAGCTGGTGCGCGCCCTCATTGAATACGGGCTGATGATGGGAATCGAAACCTACACCTGCGTGTGTGACCTCGGTTTCCTCAACCAGCTGCTTGCCGGCGGCTGGCGGATCGATCCGCTGGGGCTGCCACAGCCCTATGCCGGATCGCTGATCGGCGCGCTGAAAATTCATATCGAAGCCGACACGATTTCGAGGACGATAGAGGCGTGGCGCCATCCGGGTCCGGCGCTACGCCTCTATCAACGCTCCGCCTCGATGGCGTCTTGAGCGGGAAAGGAAGCGCACATGCAATTGCTGCCCATCGCCGAAGCACCGGCTCAGCCGACCTCGCCGGCTCACCGGCGCCTGCTTGATCAAGGCTACCTGATCATCGAGAACGCCGTGCCGCCCGCGACCTTCGCCAGGGTCAACGCCGAGCTGGAACCGCATTTCGCGGCCGCGCCATTCGGAACCGGGGCGTTCTACGGGCCCGAAACCAAGCGCTTCGGCCGTGCTCTCGCCCGCTCGGCAACGCTGGCCGATCTGGTGCTGGACGATGCGATTTTCGGCCTGGTCAGCGACGTCCTCAGCCCCAATTGCGACACGCTGCAGCTCAACCTGACCCAGGGCATCGAAATCCATCCCGGCGCGCCGGCGCAGGGGCCTCACCGCGATGCCGACATGTGGTGGCTGCCGCGTGGCCAGATGGAATGCATGGTTAATGTCATGTGGGCGCTCGACGATTTCACCGAGGCGAACGGCGCGACGCGGCTTTGGCCGCAGAGCAACAGCACCCACCTCGATCAGGCCCTGCTGCCCGACGAGATGGCAATTCCCCTGGTCATGCCGCGGGGGTCGGCCTGCCTGATCCTCGGCTCGACGATGCATTCGGGCGGCGCGAATTTCTCGGCCGCGCCGCGCCGGGGCCTGGTGGTCAGCTACTGCCTGGGCTGGCTCAAGCCGTGGGAAAACCAGTGGCTCGCCTATCCGCCCGAAGTGGCGCGGCAATTCCCGGCTGAGCTGGCGGCGCTGATTGGCTACCGCCAGCACCGCCCCAGTCTGGGCAATTTCGAGGGGCAGTGCCCGTCGGCGCTGCTGCGGGACGAGGCCAGCGCCGAGCGCTCATGGACCGACACGCTGATGCCCGAACAGGCGGCGCTGGCTGATCAATACCGCGAAATGCAGCTGGCGGCGTGGCAGGCGGCCTGAGGAATTCCAGGCCAAAGTGAGGGAGTTAGGGCCGCTCGAGAAGTAGGGGGCAACCTGAGGAAGCGGTCAATCTTCGATCAGGCTCCGCTCTTCCTTGGCGGCATCGCGCTTGGCACGTTCCGCCTCGACCACAATCGCGCGGTTGGCCAGTTCCTGCCAGGCAGCCTGGGCGTCGAGATATTTGGTGCGAAGATTGGGCAGTGCCGCGCCCTCCGCCGATTTGGCGCAGCTAGCCACCTGTTCGAGATAGAAGGTGATCGGCGCGGGCATTGCGTCTCTCCTGTGCGGCCAGCAGGCGCGCGCTGCGGCCAGAGACCGCAGCGCTAAAGCGGGTTCAGCGCCGCTTGTTACGCGGGCCGGGCAGGCTGGCGAATCCGGGGCCACGATCGCGGAATACGATGCGGCCCTTTTCAAGGTCATAAGGGGTCATCTCGACGCGCACCCGGTCACCGACCACCGAGCGGATGCGATGCTTGCGCATTTTTCCGGCGGTATAGGCGATGATCCGGTGGTTGTTTTCGAGCATGACACCAAAACGCCCATCCGGAAGGATTTCGTCGATCTGGCCATCAAGGGTCAACAGCTCCTCTTTGGCCACTGGTTACACCGCCTCGAGGTTGACGGCGGAAGTCTTGCCGCGCTGGTCGGTTTCCAATTCGTAGCGAACCCGCTGATCCTTTTCCAAGGTGCCCATGCCAGCCCGCTCGACCGCGCTGATATGCACGAAGCTGTCGCCGCCGCCCTCATCGGGCGCGATGAAGCCATAGCCTTTTTCGGAATTGAAGAATTTTACGGTGCCGACTGGCATAGAGAGATCCTTTTACGAAAACTGATACCCGCGACACCCACATCGACGGAGCCAGTTGCGTGAGAGAGGAACAAGTGGCCGCTGGCCGAAAGTTCCGTCACAGGCGACGATAGCCCTGCCTAATTAGGCGGTAAGGGTCAAAATTGCAATGATTCGCTGGATTGACCGCAATTGCAGGGAACTTTCTCAAGGCCCGCAATCGCAATCGCCGGCGCTTAGCTGGCGGTACGCGCCTTGCCGCGGAAATTGCCCGGACCGCTGCGTGTGCCGAAATTGCGCTTCGGCGCACCTTCGGGACGGCGCTCACCTTCCGGACGGGGAGGACGGCGATCGCCTTCGGGGCGCGCCGGGCGGCGTTCGCCTTCCGGCTGCGGCGGACGCCGCTCGCCTTCAGGACGTGCGCTGCGACCATCGGCGGCCTGGGCATGCCGTTCGCCCAGCGGGTTGAATACCGGGCCGCGCTCGCTTGGCGGACGGCTGCCATGGGCGCCTCGGGCATGAGCGTCGCGGCTCTGGCCGTCGCGAGCCTGCCCGCCGCGGCTGACGTTGTTGTTGCGGCCCTGCCCGCCGCCCCCGCGCCCGTCGCTCCTGGCGCCGAAACGCCCGCGCCGGTCGCGCTCGTCGCGCCTGGCATCCTGCTCGGCTTCAGCGGGCTTGCGGCTAGGGGCAGGCAGACGCGCGGCTTCCTTGGCGAAATCCTCGGGCAGCGATTGCGGCATCAGCTTGACGCCGGTCAGCTTTTCGATGTCGCGCAGATACGGCTTCTCGTCCGCCGCGACGAAGCTGATCGAAATCCCGTCGGCCCCCGCGCGAGCCGTCCGCCCGATGCGGTGAACGTACTGCTCGGCGACATTTGGTATCTCGAAGTTGAACACATGGCTGACGCCCTGCACGTCGATGCCGCGCGCAGCGATGTCGGTGGCGACCAGCACCGGGGTCGATCCCTTGCGGAACGCGAGCAAAGCGGCGGTGCGCTGGGCCTGGCTCTTGTTGCCATGGATCGCCGCGGCATTGACCCCGGCGCTGTTGAGGTGGCGCACCACCCGGTCCGCCCCATGCTTGGTGCGGGTGAACACCAGTGCCCGCTCGACCGATTGATCGGCCAGGCCGGCGCGCAGCTTGAGGCTGAGCAGCGCCTGCTTTTCGGCCTGGTTGACATGGGTGACATATTGATCGACGCGTTCGACAGTGGTCGCTTGCGGGGCAACTTCGACGCGCACCGGATCGTTGATGAACTGGCGGCCAAGATCGGCGATCGCCTTGGGCATGGTCGCCGAGAAGAACAGGCTCTGGCGTTCCTTGGGCAGCATGTTGGCGATGCGCTTCAAGGGCACGATGAAGCCGAGGTCCATCATCTGATCGGCCTCGTCGAGCACGAAAATCTCGACATGGCGCAGCGTCAGCGCGCGCTGCTCGATCAGATCGAGCAGCCGGCCGGGGGTGGCGACGAGCACGTCGCAGCCGCCAACCAGCGCGCGCGCCTGCTTGCCGACGGGGATGCCGCCGAACACGCATTGCACATTGAGCGCCAGGTA
>JANONQ010000224.1:0-17636 GCA_031420935.1 Novosphingobium sp.
GGCGTTGGAGCCGGAGATGGCGAGCCGCGCACCCTGGGCAGCCAACGCCTTGGCGATGGCCGAGCCGATCCCGCCTGAAGCGCCGGTTACAAGCGCGGTCATGCCATGAAGGTCGAACATGCGGTGTTCCATAACTTCTCCAATCGGGTCAGCCGCAACCGATGCCTGTGGCCGGGCTTTATCTTGCACTACCGCGAAAGGGAACGGCGCACGGCTGGAAAACCGGCCGGGCCCCGTCTGCTTGGCAGCAGGCCGCACATCCCCTATCGCGCCTCTCCATGCAAGTCTGCCGCCTCCTTGCGCATGACCTCGCCTGCCGGCGCGGCGATCGCGTGCTGTTTCGCGGGGTATCGCTGACGCTGGGGCCAGGTGAGGCGCTGCAGATCGCCGGGGCCAATGGGATCGGCAAATCGAGCCTGATCCGCATACTCGCCGGGCTGCTGCGGCCCTATGCCGGGCGGGTCGAGCACACCGGCGCGATCGGACTGATCGACGAGCACCCGGCGCTCGATCCAGGAGTGCCGCTTGGCCGCGCGCTGGCGTTCTGGCGGGCGATGGACGGTGATGCGGTGAAGGAGGGCGCGGTGCGGCTTGGCCTCACCGCTCTCCAGGAAGTGCCGGTGCGCTACCTTTCGACCGGACAGAAGAAGCGCGCCGCACTCGCCCGCCTGATCGGGCAAGCCGCGCCCGTATGGTTGCTCGACGAGCCGCTCAACGGTCTCGACGCGGAAGCGGTGAAACTTGTCGAGGCGCTGGCCAGCGAGCATTGCGCGGGAGGCGGCATCTGCGTCATCGCCTCGCACCAGCCCTTCGCACTACCCGCGATGCGGCGCATCGACCTGGCCGGGTTCGCCGCGTGATCGGCCAGCTCGCGCTCCTGCTGCGCCGCGACCTTGCCTTGCTGCTGCTGGGCGGCAGACGCGGCGGTACCGTCTTGCCGCTGCTGTTCTTCCTCGCCGTTGCCATGCTGTTTCCCTTGGCCGTCGGACCAGACCGGCAGCTTCTCGCCCGCACCGGCGGCGGGGTGATCTGGGTGGCAGCGCTGCTCGCCGCGTTCCTGCCGCTCGACCGGCTGATCGAGCCGGACGTTGAACTCGGCTTCTTCGACCAATGGGCGCTGCGGGGCATTTCCGAGGAATGGATCGCCGCAGTGCGTTGCCTCGCCCACTGGCTGAGCTTCGGGCCGCCGCTGATGCTGGCGGCGGTGCCGGCCTCGGCGCTGCTCGGGATGAACGGCGCGTCCCTGCGGCTGGTCGAGCTTGGCCTGCTCGCCGGAACGCCGGGGCTGGCGGCGCTGGGGGTTACCGTTGCGGCGCTGACGGCCGGCCTGCGCGGCGGAGCGGCGCTGGCGGGGCTGCTGGTGATTCCGCTGGCGGTGCCGCTGCTGGTGTTCGGCGCGGGCAGCCTTGGCACCGGAGGCGAAAGCGGGCTGGCGCTGACCGGTGCGGTCAGCCTGGCGCTGCTGGCGATAACGCCGTTCGCCGCCGGCGCGGCGATCCGGGCCGCGCGGGAGTAGTTTGCCACTCTCTCGGTCGCGCATGTCGAGGGGCCCGCTGGCTTGAGCTGCCCGTTGCACAGCTGGGAGCGTTGGTTTAGGCTCGTCATGCACGGGTCAAGGCAACCTCCCGTCGCTCCCGGTGAGTTGAGGCGTTCCCGCCCAAGTGTTGCGGCTTTAGCGCGAGGGCTGTCCTCGCACGGGAACGCATATGAAAACCGCCCAGACCGAGCCTGCCGCCTCGCCTCTCCCCACATTCGCCGAACTCCTGCGCGCTTTCACCCGCATCGGCTTGCTCAGCTTCGGCGGACCAGCCGGGCAGATCGCGCTGATGCAGCATGAGATCGTCGATCAGCGCAAATGGATCGATCCGGGCGCCTATCTGCGGGCGCTGAACCTGTGCCATCTGCTCCCCGGCCCCGAAGCGCAGCAGCTGGCGACCTGGATCGGCTGGCGGCTGCATGGGGTCAAAGGTGGCCTCGCGGCGGGGCTGCTGTTTGTCGTTCCTGGCGCGCTGGTGATGCTTGGGCTGAGCCTTGTCTATGTGCTGGCGGCGGGGCTGACGTGGTTCGCGGCGCTGTTCCTCGGGATCAAATCGGCGGTGCTGGCCATCGTCGCCCAGGCGCTGATCCGCATCGGCAAGCGGGCGCTGTGTACGCCCTTCAAGCTGATGCTCGCTTTGCTTGCGTTCCTCGCTCTGGCGCTGCTCGACGCGCCGTTCCCGCTGGTGATACTGCTTGCCGCGCTGACCGGGGCGGCGGTGGGCTCGTCAAGACCCGACTGGCTCGGCGCGCATGCCAACCCTGCGCCCGCCGCTGTGCTGGTCAGCGCCCGGCGGTTGGCAGGCGGCACGCTGGCGACGGTTGCGGTCTGGCTGGTGATCTGGCTCGCCCCGATGGCGCTGATCGCCGCGACGCTGGGCACCGACCATGCGCTTTGGGACGTCGGCGCGTTTTTCTCGCGGCTCGCGGTTGTCACCTTCGGCGGTGCCTATGCCGTGCTGTCCTACATGGCGCAGGCGGCGGTCGAGCATTACCAGTGGCTGTCCGCAGGCGAGATGGCCGACGGGCTGGGGCTGGCGGAGACGACGCCGGGTCCGCTGATCATGGTGACGCAATTTGTAGGGTTCCTGGCGGCTTGGCGCGATCCTGCGCCGTTTTCGCCGCTTGGCGCCGGCCTGCTCGGTGCCGGGCTGACGACCTGGGTGACATTCGCGCCCTGCTTCCTGTGGATCTTCGCCTGCGCGCCGTGGATGGAGCGGCTGGAGCGGGCGAAAGTGCTGCAATCGGCGCTGGCGGCCGTCACTGCCGCGATTGTCGGGGTGATTGCCCATCTCGCGCTGTGGTTTGCGGTGCATGTGCTGTTTCGCCGGCCGGAGGCGGAGGTGTTCGGCCTGCCCGATGTGACCAGCCTCGACTGGCGGGCGGCGGTCATCGCGGCGGGTTCGGTCCTGCTGCTGTTCGGCCTGAAACGCGGGGTCATCGCGGTGCTGGGGCTGGCGGCACTGGCCGGGGTGGCTCTCGGCAGCCTATAGGCGCGCGGCGAGCCAGGCCACCAGCCACAAGCGGATCGCGCTGCCGAGGCCGGGCGGGGTGTCGGCACCGATGCGTTCGGCATCGATCCGGGCAACCAGCGCGTTGATCGGCAAACGTTCGGACTGGGCCGCCGTCTTCAGCATTTCCCAGAACAGCGGTTCAAGGCTGATCGAGGTCTTGTGCCCGGCAATCTCTACCGAGCGTTTGAGCGGTGGGTGGTAGGGAGTGGTCATCGAAGAAGGCCAATGTCGCGCAATCCCTTCGTCAATACATATGCTGCCCGCCGTTGATCGACAGGGTCGATCCGGTGATGAAGCTGGCATTGTCCGAAGCCAGGAAGGCAACCCCGCGGGCAATCTCGCTCGCTTGCGCCAGCCGTCCGACCGGGATCTTGGCGACAATCTTTTCCAGCACTGGCGGGGGCACTGCGGCGACCATGTCGGTATCGACATATCCGGGCGCGATGGCATTGACCGTCACCCCGAATTTCGCACCTTCCTGCGCCAGCGCCTTGGTGAAGCCGTGGATGCCCGACTTTGCGGCGGCGTAATTGACCTGGCCGTATTGCCCGGACTGGCCGTTGATCGATCCGATATTGATGATCCGGCCCCAGCCGCGCTCACGCATGCTGGGGAAGCAGGCCTTGGCCATGTTGAAGCAGCCGCCGAGATTGATTCGCATCACCTCGTTCCAGTCATCGAAGGTCATCTTGTGAAGCACCCCGTCGCGGGTGATGCCGGCGTTGTTGACTAGCACGTCGATCGGTCCGACTTCGTCGGCAACGCGGGCGCAGCCTTCAATGCTAGCCTGATGGTCGCCCACATCCCAGCGATAGGATGGAATGCCGCTGTCCTCCGAAAATGCCTGGGCGCGGACCTCATTGCCGCCATAATTGGCGGCGACGCGAAAGCCACGGTCCTTGAGCGCCCGGCAAATCGCTTCGCCAATGCCTCTAGTCCCGCCGGTAACGATAGCAACACGCACCATTGGCGGTTCCTTTTCCCAAGTTTTGCCTAGTTTGGCAGCTAAGTAAGACAGTGGTGTGCAGAATGAGAACGCGTCGGTGAGGAATCGAGTCGTCAGAAGCGGAATTGCGTACCGAGATAGACCGCCTGGCTGTCCTTCTTGCCGTCGGTCAGCGGGGTCAGACGGTCCCCCTCCTGCGAATAGCGGACGCCGGCGGTCACGTCGAAATTGCGGGTGAGGCTGTAGGCGCCCCCAAGATCGACCACCTCCGCGCTGTCGGCAAAGGTGCGCGGCGCGCGGCCGGGCGCCTGCTTCTGATCGAGCAGAGTCTTGGGATTGAAGCGCGTGCTACCCTCATCTGTTGCAGTCAAACCCTTGATGTTGACTAGATCGACCGTTTCGCTTTTCCTGGTTTCGGTTGGCATCACAAGATTCTGGGCAAAACTCTGATAGCCGCGGGACACGCCAAGGCTGAAGGCGGTCGGCGCGATCTGAAGAGGCGTGGCGCTGGGAGCGGTAGCGGGGCCGATCGTGGTAGCGCGCACCGTGATGGCCCCGGCAGTCTGCGGATCGACCCGGACCGCGACTGTCACCGACCGGTCCGGCCGATTGGCGTTGCCCGCAGGCGTGAACTGGAACATCTGGCCTTTACCGAGCGAACGCACCGGCAGAGCCGGGGCCAGGCGCGCGGCCAGCCGGGACGCCTGCGCCGTTTGCAAATCTTCACCGCCCGGTGCGGTGACAGGCTTTGGCTCGAAACGGCTGGAAAACGCCAGGACGGCACTTGGCAGCGCCAAAAACACTACCGTTGCCCCCAGCAAGACGCCAGGCCCGATCCCGGTCTTCTTGCCACTTTTGCTGTTGCTCATCATAAGATGACGTGCCCTCAATATCCCATGTGGCCGAAAGTTCTTCCGCTGGCCTGCGGGTCAGGCGAATCTTTTTGCCAGTTCCACCTTAACAGATGCTGATCCGCGCCGGAACGGTTAATCGTGCCCTGGTAGCGATAAGGTTCGTCGTCCGGCATTCAGCAGGCATTCACCGCCTGGATCGCCACTGGCGGCGAAGTTTGCGCGCCTCTTGCCGCAAGTGCTGCGGCGGCTATAGAGGCACTCCGCCGCGTCGCCGCCCCTGCGATGCGCGCGCTCGACGACAGGAACCGGATAAAATCATGACTGGCACCTACCAGATTGGCCGCGCAACCCTCCGCCTGCCGGTCAAGGCCGCACTGGCCCTGATGATGGCCCTCGCCATCGCCGGGTGCGGCTCCCGCCGCGAAGGCAAGATCGATCTTGCCGCCTCGAACGTCACCTCCATTGGCGTAAACGCTTATCTCTGGCGCGCCAGTCTCGATGCGCTGTCGTTCATGCCGCTGCTCCAGACCGATAGTGCCGGCGGCGTGATCGTCACTGACTGGTATGCCAATCCCAAAGATCCGGGCGAGCGGGTGAAGGTCACGGTCACCATTCTCGACCGCGATTTGCGCGCCGATGCGCTGCGGATCGCCGCAAGCCGCCAGGTTGCGCAGGGCGGCGGCTGGGTCGATGCGCCAGTACAGGCGGCAACCGTGCAGCGGCTTGAGGATATCATCCTGACCAAGGCGCGCGACCTTCGGCGCGGGGCCGTCGGCGGCTGACGCTGCCAACGAGGTAAGCGAAGATGAGCGAGCGATTCGATCCGTCTAAAGCTGACGGGCGCTGGCAGCGCATCTGGGACGAGCGGCAATGTTTCCGTGCTGACGATAGCAGCCCGAAACCGCGCAGTTATGTGCTGGAGATGTTTCCCTATCCCTCGGGACGCATCCACATCGGCCATGTCCGCAACTACACGATGGGCGACGTGCTGGCCCGCTACAAACGGATGCGCGGCTTCGAGGTGCTCCATCCGATGGGCTGGGACGCTTTCGGCATGCCGGCCGAGAATGCGGCGATGGAAAAGGGTGTCCATCCGGCCGGCTGGACCCGCGACAATATCGCCAACATGAAGGCGCAGCTGAAGCGCCTTGGCTTCGCGCTCGACTGGAGCCGCGAGCTGGCCACCTGCGATCCCGAATATTACGGGCACGAACAGGCGTTGTTCCTTGATCTTTATGCAGCCGGCCTAGTCTACCGCAAGGAAAGCGCGGTCAACTGGGACCCGGTGGACCAGACGGTGCTGGCCAACGAGCAGGTAATCGACGGACGCGGCTGGCGCTCGGGCGCGCTGGTGGAAAAGCGCAAGCTTTGGCAGTGGTTCCTGAAAATCACCGATTTCGTCGATGAACTGCTCGAAGGGCTCGGCTCTCTGGTAGGCTGGCCCGAGAAGGTGCGGCTGATGCAGGAAAACTGGATCGGCAAGAGCCAGGGGCTGCAGTTCCGCTTTGCGCTGACTGAGCCCCTCCCCTTCAGGGGAGGGGTTGGGGTGGGGGCTGTCCCAAAGCCCGGCGCGCAATTGACAGCCCCCACTCCCGGCCTCTCCCATGAAGGGGAGGGGAGCTATATCGCGGTCTATACCACCCGCCCCGACACGATTTTCGGCGCGAGCTTTGTCGCGGTCGCAGCCGACCATCCGGTCGCGCAAGCCATCGCCGAAACCTCGCCCGATGCCGCCGGGTTCATCGCCCGGTGCAAGGCCGGCGGGACCACCGCGGCCGAACTGGAAACCGCCGAGAAGCTGGGCTTCGACACCGGCCTCAAGGCGGTCCATCCGTTCACCGGCGAGGGCTTGCCGGTCTACATCGCCAATTTCGTGCTGATGGAATATGGCACCGGCGCGGTGATGGGGGTGCCAGGGCACGACCAGCGCGATTACGAATTCGCCGGCAAATACCGCCTGCCGATCATGCGGGTGGTCGCGCCCAGCGCTGCCGAGGCCGGCAAGCCCTTCGCTGGTGAGGCGGAATCGGGCGACGGGGTGATCGTCAATTCCGGCTTCATCGACGGTCTGGGCGTTACCGAAGCCAAAGCCGCCGTGATCGCCCGCGCCGAGGCCGAAGGCTGGGGCGAGGGCCAGACGGTGTGGCGGCTGCGCGACTGGGGCGTCTCGCGCCAGCGTTACTGGGGCACGCCGATCCCGTTTATCCACTGCGAAACCTGCGGCGTGGTGCCGGTGCCCAAGCAGCAGCTGCCGGTGGTGCTGCCCGAGGATGTCGACTTCAAAACGCCAGGCAACCCGCTGGAGCGGCACACGGCATGGAAGCATGTCGATTGCCCCACCTGCGGCCAGCCCGCGATCCGCGAGACCGATACGCTCGATACGTTCGTCGACAGCTCGTGGTATTTCCTGCGCTTCGCCAGCCAGCCGGGGGACCGGCCGTTCGACCCGGAGGCCATCGCCAAATGGTTGCCGGTCGAACAATATATCGGCGGGATCGAGCACGCGATCCTGCACCTGCTCTACGCCCGCTTCTGGACACGGGCGCTGGAGCGGATCGGCAAGATTGCGGTCAAGGAGCCGTTCGCCAGCCTGTTCACGCAGGGGATGGTGACGCATGAGACCTATTCTGTCAGGCGACGTGTCACAGAAACGCAGCGTGAGGAATGGTCGTTCGACCCGGACAGCGAAGCATGCATTGAGTTTTGGCTTTCGCCCGCCGAAATCGAACGACGTCCCGACGGATTGTTTGAAAAAGGCACAGACAATCCAGTGTCGATCGGCCGCGTCATCAAGATGTCCAAGTCGAAGAAGAACACGGTCGACCCTGACGAAATCATCACCGCCCACGGCGCCGACGCCCTGCGCTGGTTCATGCTGTCCGACAGCCCGCCCGAACGAGACCTGCCATGGTCCGAGGCCGGTATCGAGGGATGCGCGCGGTTCGTCCAGCGGCTGTGGCGGCTGTTTGGCCAATATGATGCGTCCACCACGGGCGAGGACAAAGCGCTCGACCGCAAGCGCGACCAGACCGTCGCGGCGGTCGCCGAAGACATCGAAGCGCTGAGCTTCAACAAAGCCGTGGCGCGTATCTACGAGCTTGCCAGCGCCATCGACAAAGCCGCGCCCTCGGCCAGCCGCTCTGCGGCAATCCGTGCGCTACTGCTGCTGGCCGCGCCGATGATGCCGCACCTCGCCGAGGAGGCTTGGGCCAGCATCGGAGACGGCCTGATCGCCGAAGCCGCCTGGCCACCGGTCGATCCGGCGCTGCTGGTCGAGGATGAAGTCACCATCGCAATCCAGGTCATGGGCAAGCTGCGCGATACGCTGACCGTCGCCAAGGGCACGCCTCGGGCCGAGCTGGAGGCGCTTGCCCTGGCCAGCGACAAGGTGCAGCGTGCGCTGAACGGCGCTGCCGTCAGGAAGGTGATTGTCGTGCCCGACCGGCTGGTGAACCTTGTTGCGTGATCTGGCTCGTCGCATGAAGCGCCGGCTCGCCCTGCCGGCGCTGCTCCTTACCGCTGGCTGCGGCCTCCAGCCGCTCTACGCCGGCGGCGGCAGCGGCGTGGTTGCGAGCGGCCTCGCGGCGATCGAGGTTCCCCCGATCGAGGGCAAGGCCGGCTGGCTGATGCGCAATGCGCTGACGGACCGGTTCTACGCCGGCAATGCCGCGGGCAGCGCGGCGCGCTACCGGCTCGATGTCCGGCTCGATGACAGGCTTGAAGGGCTCGGCCTACTGTCCGACGACACTATCGGCCGCGAGCGCCGGACGCTGCGCGCGCGTTATCAACTGGTCGACCTGGCCAGCGGCGCAATCGTGCTCGACGCGACCGCCGGCTCGGATGCGGGGATCGATGTCGTCAGTTCCGAATATGCGACTATCGCAGCGGAAAATACCGCGCTGGAGAACCTGTCGCGCGATGTCGCTGACCGGATCGTCACGGCGGTCGCGTTGCAGCTGCGCCGGGGCCAATGAAGGCGACGCAGCGGGATTTCGCCAGCGTCGCCCCGCGTGCTGCTGCTGCGGCCCGGGTGTTCTTTTTCTGCGGCCCCGATGAGGCCGGCGCCCATGACGCCGCGGCGCAGATCGAGGCATTGCTCGATAGCGGCGACGAGCGGCTCGAACTGTCGGGTGCCGAGTTGAAGCGCGATCCGGTCCGGCTCGGCGACGAAGCGCGCTCGACCTCGCTGTTCGGCGGCAGTCGCCGGATCCTTGTGCGGGCCCAGGGCGACGAAGTGCACGATGCCGTGGAGATTTTGCTCAGCGGAAATGTCGAGCCGTGCCCGGTGCTGATCGTCGCCAGCGGGGCGACCGATAAGTCGCGCACCGCCAAGCTGCTCGAAAACCGCCCCGATGCACTGGTCGCGATGTTCCATCAGCCCGATCTGAGCGCCGTCGCCTCGGCGGTCCGGGGCTTCGCGGATGCCGCCGGTCTGCGCCTCTCGCGCGAACTTACCGAGCGGATCGCACGGGCGTCCGGCCTCGATACACGGCTGGCCCGCTCGGAAGTGACCAAGCTCGCGCTCTATCTCGACGCCGCGCCCGAAACGCCTCGCGATGCCGATGCAGCGGCGCTGGACGCCATCGGTGCGCGTACCGAGGAAGACGGATTCGGCTCGCTGGTCAACACCGTGCTAGGCGGTGAGACCCGTCGCATCCCGGCGGAGCTCAGGCGCATGCGCGAACTCGGCCTCAACCCGGTCGGTTTGCTGCTGGCGCTGGAGCGCCGCGCCGCGCAGCTTGGGCAGCTGGCGGCCAAGCTGGGTCCACGCGGCGATGTTGGCCGACTGGTCGAGGCCGAGGCCGGGGCCCGGCGCATCTTCTGGAAAGACAAGCGCGACATCGCCGCGCAGCTTTCGCGCTGGCGCGGCAAGCGACTGGAGCGGCTTGTGGAACGGCTGACCGCGCTGCATGCCAGCCTGCTGTCGAACAGCCAGAATGCCGAGTTGCTGCTGGCACAAGGCCTCGCCGAAATCGGCCGGGCGGCGGCGCGGCACAGCTAATCGATATGGTGGCAACGGGTCCGCTATCCGCGGTGTTGCGCCATTGCATGACGTGTCGATTTCTTGATACGGGCAATCTAATCCAGAAGGGGGGGCGCCTTTGCCTCGTCCCACGAGCAATGGGCGAGTCTGCTGTGGTGCGCAAGATGACAGTCTTGAACGATGCAAACCCCGCGGTCCGAGCGTCCGCGCCATGAACGCACCTTTGCTGCCCGATCCATTGCCGAAATTGCGCGCATCCCCGCTGACCGCGCCTATCGCCCTTTCGCTCGAGCGGAGGCGATTGCAAAGCTATCTTGCGTTGATGCTTGGCGACATCGTTGCGATCTTGGCTGGCTTCGCAAGCGCCGGATATCTTTACCTCGGTCCGCAGGGGGCGGCCGATGCACTCATCCAGGCGCAGCTTATGCTGCCCGTCTTCCTGACTATCGCACTGTATAATGGCAGCTACGCCATGGATGTGCTGATGCGGTACTGGATCGGCGTGATACGGGTCTGTCTAGCCTTGGCGATCGCGGCCGCAGTGCTGGTGTTCATTGGCTTTTACACAAAATCCAGCGCTGAATTTTCGAGGTTCGCATTTACGGCCGGGTTCTTGCTCACCGCGGTCCTGCTGATCTGGTCACGCTCGCAGATGCGCAGTTTTGTGATCTGGAGATGCGGGGCCACCGTTATCAATCAGCTGGTGATCGACGATGATGGTCCGCCGGTTGACATGCCCTCCGCAATATACGTGTCATCCCGCGAACTCGAACTGGTGCCGGATCTTGGCGATCCGAAAGCGCTTGATCGCATCGGGATGGTTCTTCGCAATATCGATCGCGTGGTGGTGAGTTGCCCACCGGAACGTCGCCGTGCCTGGGCGATGATCTTCAAGGGGGCGAATATTGCCGGCGAAGTGCTCGATGATTCAGTGGTCGAGTTGGGGGCCCAGGGCGCGCGCGAAGCTGGCGGGAGAGGCTGGTTATTGGTCTCGATCGGGCCGCTCGGGCTGCGGGCGCGGGCAATCAAGCGATTGCTGGATATAGGCCTGGCCGGCGGCGGCCTGATAATGTTTTCGCCGGTGCTGCTCGTCCTCGCAATGGCGATCCTGATCGAAGACGGCCGGCCTATCCTGTTCATCCAGCAGCGCATGGGTCGCGGCAACCGGTTCTTCAACATTTACAAGTTTCGCAGCATGGCCGCCGCTTTGGCCGATGGTGACGGAGCGATTTCGGCGGCGCGAGAAGACGCGCGGGTTACGCGGGTCGGCAACTTCATCCGCCGCACCAGTCTGGATGAACTGCCGCAGCTGATCAACGTGCTGCGCGGCGACATGAGCCTGGTTGGTCCACGGCCGCACGCGGTCGGCTCTCAAGCTGGCGACAAGCACTTCTGGCAAGTCGACACCCGGTATTGGCAGCGCCATTCGCTGAGGCCGGGGCTCAGCGGCCTTGCTCAAATCAGGGGCTTGCGGGGGGCGACCGAGCAGGAAGCCGATCTCGCCGACCGGCTCCGGGCGGATTTGGAATATCTCGAAGGCTGGACGATCTGGCGCGATATTCGCATCATCCTGCTGACGCTGCGCGTGGTGATGCACCACCGGGCGTTCTGAGCGGCCTTGCCATTCGTTGCAGCCGCCCCTAAAGGCCCGCGCTTCGCAGACACGTGAAGAATCTTCATTTACGAGGATTCTGGGGTCCGCCTGGCTATCAAGGGCTGCCAGGGCTGGCCGGACGCGTCGCATTACAAGGAGACCGAAATGCCCAAACTCAAGACCAAGAGCGGCGTCAAGAAACGCTTCAAGCTCACCGCCACTGGCAAGGTGAAGCATGGGGTGGTTGGCAAGCGCCATCGGCTTATGAGCCACAATGCCAAGTACATCCGCCAAAACCGCGGCACCGACGTGATCTCCGATGCGGACGCAAAGGTGATCAAAAAGTGGGCGCCCTACGGGCTGAACTAAGGAGTACTTAAGCATGACCCGTATCAAACGCGGCGTAACCACACGCGCCAAGCACAAACGCATTCTCGAGCAGGCCAAGGGCTATCGTGGCCGCCGCAAGAACACGATTCGCGTCGCCCGCCAGGCGGTGGAGAAGGCCGGACAATACGCCTACCGAGACCGCAAGGTGAAGAAGCGCAGCTTCCGTGCGCTGTGGATCCAGCGGATCAACGCTGCGGTCCGCATCGAAGGCCTGACCTATTCGCAGTTCATCCACGGCACAAAGCTGGCGGGCATCACGCTCGACCGCAAGGTGATGGCCGATCTCGCGATGAATGAGGCCGGGATATTCACGGCGGTCATAGCGCAGGCAAAGCAGGCGCTTGCCTGACATTAGTCTGCAATAACGGCGAGTAGCGGCTGGCAAGTACATCCGTCCCGGATCGAACTGCCGGCCGTTTACTGCCGCGTCCTTGCATAATCGCGTTGACTGAATTACCTCGGGCGTGGCCGATTTCCAGTTAGGATGTCGGCAACGGGGCAAGCATGGTCATTAAAGGTGCAGGCACGGTCATCAAAGTGTCACCATCCTGCGAAGTTCAGATCCGGTTTCATATGCCGCCATTGGAATTGCGCCGTTACCTGACAACCTTTTACATTGCGGAATGGAAGCTCCCGGACGGGGAGCTTCTGGTCGATCACCTCATGCCGGAATGGGCCAATTTGCGCTTCCATTCGGGGTCTTTACCCGAGGCAGTGACGCAAGCCGGCATGCGCCTCGCCGATACGTCCTTTGCGGCGACCGGGCCCAGTTCGGAATCCGTGCGCTTCACCGTTGGCCCATCGCGGATGTGGGGGATCGGCCTGCTGCCGCTGGGTTGGGCAAAATTCGTTCGCGCACCGGCTGCCGATCTGGCCAATGCCGCGGTCGATGGCTTCGCCCAACCCGCTTTCGCCAGTTTCGTACCGCTGGGCCGCACGATTTTCGCGCAGGGGCCGGATCCATTGGGCGAGCTGGATAGAATCACGCGGCATTTCCTTGCCCGCATCGATGAGCCGGTGCCCGATCTGGACGGGATCACCGCAATCCACCGGGCGCTGGTCGATCCGGAAACCACAACCGTGGCAAGGCTGCTCGAGACGTCGGGCATCAGCCAACGCGCGGTAGAGCGCATCTGCCGCCGCGCCTTTGGTTTTTCTCCCAAAGTGTTGCTGCGCCGCCAGCGCTTCATGCGCAGCCTGAGCCATTTCATGCTCGATCCTTCACTCCGTTGGATCGGCGCCATGGACGGACATTACCACGATCAGGCGCAATTCGTGCGCGACTTCCGCCAGTTCATGGGCATGACGCCGCGGCAATATGCGGCGCTGCCCAAACCGTTAATCGGCGAGGTGATGCGCGAACGGGCGCGGTTTCTCGCCTCGCCCGTGCAAGCGCTCGACAACCCCGGCGGTCCGATCGCGCGGGCCTGATTGCGATTTGCGGGTTTCATCCCTAAGCAGCGCGGCTCAGGCTCATATCGGCGGACGGAATTCGCGTGGACTACGCAAACATCGGGCAGGAGGCACTCTCGCGCGTCGCGGGGGCGGTGGGGCTTGAGGCGCTTGAGGCTCTGCGCGTCGCATTACTCGGCAAGCAGGGTTCGATCTCCAGCCTGTTGAAGACGCTCGGCGCCATGTCGCCAGACGAACGTCAGTCGGAAGGACCGAAGATCCACCGGCTGCGCGAGGATATCACCGCTGCTCTCACCGCCCGCAAGGCCGAATTAGAAGGCGCGGCGCTCGAAATGCAGCTGGCAGCCGAGCGCCTCGACCTGACGCTGCCCGCGCCGGGCGCATCGCGCGGATCGGTTCACCCGGTCAGCCAAGTGATGGACGAACTCGCGGAAATCTTCGCCGACATGGGTTTCGCTGTCGCGACGGGGCCGGAGATTGAAGACGACTGGCATAATTTCACCGCGCTTAACATGCCGGAAAGCCACCCGGCGCGGGCGATGCACGATACGTTCTATTTTCCCGACCGCAATGCTGACGGCCGCGAAATGCTGCTGCGCACGCATACTTCGCCGGTGCAGATCCGCGCCATGCTGGAGCGCGGCGCTCCCTTGCGGGTCATCGCCCCCGGCCGCGTCTACCGCTCCGACAGCGATGCCACCCATACCCCGATGTTCCACCAGATCGAGGGGTTGGTAATCGACAAGGGCATTCACCTCGGCCATCTCAAATGGACGCTGGAGACCTTCCTCAAGGCGTTTTTCGAGCGCGACGACATCGTGCTGCGGCTGCGGCCGAGCTATTTCCCCTTCACCGAGCCATCGGTCGAAGTGGACGTTGGCTACAGCCTAGTGAACGGCAAGCGGGTGGTCGGCGGCAATGAGGGCTGGATGGAAGTGCTGGGCAGCGGCATGGTCAACCGCAAGGTAATCGCGGCGGGCGGCCTCGATCCGGACGAGTGGCAGGGCTTTGCCTTTGGTACCGGCGTCGACCGGCTGGCCATGCTGAAGTACGGCATGGACGATTTGCGCGCTTTCTTCGACGGCGATGTCCGCTGGTTGGCGCATTACGGCTTTTCCGCGCTCGATGTGCCGACCCTGTCCGGCGGCGTGGGGACCCCGGTATGAAATTCACCCTGTCCTGGCTCAAGGATCATCTCGAGACGACCGCGTCGGTTGATGAGATCGCGCGCACATTGAACGCGATTGGCCTTGAAGTCGAAGGGGTGGAAGACCCGGCGGCAAAGCTCGCCGGATTCTATATCGCCCGGGTGCTGACCGCCGAGCGCCACCCCAATGCCGACAAGCTGCAGGTGCTCACCGTCGATGCCGGCGCCGATGTCAACGGGGGCCAGCCGCTCCAGGTGGTCTGCGGCGCGCCCAATGCGCGGGCCGGGCTGTTCGGCGTGCTTGGCCTGCCCGGTGCAATTGTTCCGGCGAATGGGACGGAGCTTAAGACGGCGTCGGTGCGCGGCGTCGAATCCCGCGGCATGATGTGCTCGGTCCGTGAGTTGGAACTGGGCGAGGAGCACGAAGGCATTATCGAACTGCCGGCGGACGCGCCGGTGGGCACCGCCTTTTCCGATTATGCCGGCTCCGACCCGGTGTTCGACATTGCGGTGACGCCGAACCGTCCGGACTGCATGGGCGTCAACGGCATCGCCCGCGATCTTGCCGCCGCCGGGCCTGGACAGTTCCTGCTCAAATCAAGCAACTATCAAGTGATCGAAGGCGGGTTTCCATTCCCCGCAAAAATCAGGGTGGAGACGGACAGCGGCTGCCACATCTTCTGGGGCCGGGTGATCCGCGGGGTCAACAACGGCCCTAGCCCGGACTGGCTGCAGAAGCGGCTCAAGGCTGTCGGCCTGCGCCCGATTTCGGCGCTGGTCGATATTACCAATTTCTTCTCGATCGATCAGGCCCGGCCGCTGCATGTCTATGACATGGCGAAGCTGAGCGGCACGGTGACCGCGCGGCGCGGGCGCGAGGGCGAGAGCTTCCTTGCGCTCAACGGCAAGGACTATGCGGTCGTCCCGGGCGATTGCGTGATCGCCGACGATGCCCGCGTGCTGGGCCTCGGCGGGGTGATGGGCGGCGAGCATAGCGGCGTGACCGCGGCGACCACCGATGTCCTGCTCGAATGCGCCTGGTTCGATCCCGAACGGATCGGCCGCACCGGACGGCGGCACGGCATTGCCTCGGACGCCCGCGCCCGCTTCGAGCGCGGCATTGATCCGATGACGCTTTCTACGGCAATCGAGACGGCGGCGCAGATGATCGTCGAGCTGTGCGGCGGCGAGGCGTCCGAGCCGCGCATCGCTGGCGCGTTTCCGGCCGGCGGCTATCCGGAAACGCCGAAGCTCGTGCCCTACCACGGGGCGATGGCGCTGACGCTGGGCGGAGTGGACATCGAACGGCAGGAGCAGCGCAATATTCTCGGCCGGCTGGGTTTCGTTGCAGAGGAACCAGTCGCGGATGAAGTTTGGAACATCTTCGTCCCGACTTGGCGGCCCGACATTGATGGCGCGCCCGATATCGTCGAGGAAGTGATCCGCATCCACGGGCTGGACAATGTCGCCAGCGTGCCATTGCCGCGCGCAGATGGCGTCGCGCGTCCCACCGCAACCTCGGCGCAAAAGCTCGAACGCCGGCTGCGCCGCGCTGCCGCCGCGCGGGGCAATCACGAGGCGGTGACCTGGTCGTTCCTGCCGCAAGCGGATGCCGAAGCCTTTGCTCAGGGGGCAGGCAATTCGGGGGGCGGTGTCTGGACGCTGGCCAATCCGATCAGCGAAGACATGAAGGCGATGCGCCCGTCGCTGCTGCCCGGCTTGCTGGCGGCGGCCCGGCGCAACCTCGATCGCGGTGCGTCGGGACTTCGCCTGTTCGAAATCGGTCGCCGCTATCTGCGCGGTGAAGGCGGATTGAGCGACGAGCGCTTGTCGCTTGCGGTGGTGCTGGCGGGAGAAAAGGCCACGCGCGGCTGGGCGGCGGGCAAAGCGACAAGCTTCGACGCCTTCGACGCCAAGGCCGAAGCACTGGCGCTGCTTGCCGAGGCTGGGGCGCCGGTCGATAGTCTGCAGATCATGGAAGAGGCCGGGGAGCAGTTCCATCCCGGCCTGTCGGCAACACTGCGGCTGGGGCCGAAGACCGTGCTGGCCCGCTTCGGCATGCTGCATCCAGCGCTGCTGAAGCGCTTCGACATCCATGCGCCGGTGGCGGTGGCGGAGCTGTTTCTTGATGCGGTGCCGCAAAGGAAGGGCGCTGGCGGCTTCGCCCGCCCGCATTACGCCCCGCCGGCGTTGCAAGCGGTGACGCGCGACTTTGCCTTTCTGGTGCCGGTAGAATTGTCGGCCGGCGATCTGGTGCGGGTGGTAAAGGCTGCGGACAAGGCCAACATCGTCGCGGCGCGCCTGTTCGACGATTTTCGGGGCCAGGGCGTGCCGGAAGGGCAGAAGTCGCTGGCCATTGAGGTCACGCTCCAGCCGGGCGAAAAGAGTTATGACGAGGCGGAGCTGGTGGCGATTTCCAGTCGGATCGTGGGCGCAGCCGATAAAATCGGCGCAAAGCCGCGTTACAATATAGCACCGCAATCATCGACGTTTGGAGTTAGCTAAGTCACAGCTATGTCCAAGCAGACATAACCTCACTCGTCATCCTGAACTGAGGACGGTAGTCCTGTATTATATTGATATTCCTTGATAAAAATCGACATAATTTGCCTGTGCAGGAACTGTGTAGAATAAATTAGGGTTCCGTGCAGATAATTGCAGCTTGAACGTCCCTTGGCCTGTGGCAGCGAGGGTGGCGCTTGTCCATCATTTCGTTGTTTGCGCACGAGGCTCATCGGCTCCGTCCCGGCGCATCGCGCTCTATGTCTTGCGCCTTGGCTTTGGCCCTTCTTTCCATTTCCCGTTTGAGCAAGGCGAGGATCGCCTCCATGCGAAGCCGACTGGCATTGCTCTGGTCGGCATTGGCCTGTGCGCGTGAAATCATCGTGTCGATGGCCTTTGTGGGTTGCCGGTCGAGTTCGCTCAGAAGCTGGCGATCCTGACTCGACATGCCGATAACCGCACCCGACGGCCATCGCTTGATCATGGCGTCCATGACATTTGCGTTGATGACATCATCGGGCAAGGCGTTGGGCGGCTTGCTGACATAGTATGTGCGCGTGGCGATCTCGGCGATGGAGGCAACCAGCACCGCAAAGCCCCGCCCGGCAGTGCCGGGCGGGGCGTGGGTGGCGGAGGTCAGTTGCCGTTCGAGCGACGGGCGCGAGACCAGATGAGGTTGAAGGTCTTGCCGTCTTCATCGGCGAACAGGCTGGCGAAGATCGGGGCGGTGAAGCTGGGATCGTCGAGCTTGATCGA
>JANONQ010000225.1:0-4458 GCA_031420935.1 Novosphingobium sp.
TGAGGTAGCGCCGACCATGCCGCAGGCCGCGACACTGGCCTGGTTCCTCGAAGACTGCGCGCGGGTAGAACGCGATGTCCGTGCCATGGGCTTCGTGCCCGCAAGCGGCTTGCTGGATTCATCGGAAACCGCCGACAGGCAGGTTTGGAGCGGGAATGTCGCCGAACGCATGTGGGATTGGCTGACCCGGGATTGATTGCGGCAGCCGCGCGCCTCGCTAAATACTCCGCCCTATCACCTCGCGCATGATCTCGCTGGTGCCGCCATAGATCCGCCGCACCCTCGCATCGCGCCAGATACGGGCGATCGGGTATTCGTTCATATAACCTGCGCCGCCATGGAGTTGCAGCGCGGCGTCGCAGGCAAGCCACTGCATTTCGGTGTGCCAGTATTTGGACGCAGCGGCCTCGTTGGCCGTAAGCTCGCGCTTCACATGGCGCGCGATCGCCCAATCGAGGTGCGCCCAACCCACTTGCAGTTTGGCCTTGATGTCCGCGAGCGTGAAGCGGGTGTTCTGGAACTCGATAATCTTCTTGCCAAAGGCTGATCGGTCGCGCGTGAAGGCCACGGCTTCGTCGAAGGCGCGCTGGGCAGCGGCCTGCGCGGTAATCGAGATCGACAGGCGTTCCTGCGGCAGATCGCTGACCAGATAGACAAAGCCGCGATTGACGTCGCCAATGACATTGCTTGCCGGCACACGGACATCGTTGAAAAACAGTTCCGAGGTGTCAGCCGACCACTGCCCGACCTTGTCGAGGTTGCGACCGCGCGCAAAGCCCGGCCGGTCTGCCTCGACCAGGATCAACGAGGTGCCCTTCGCCCCTAGTTCGGGATCTGTCTTGCAGACGGTCAGGATAATATCGGCATTCTGGCCGTTGGTAATATAGGTTTTGGACCCATTGATGATAAAGTCGTCACCGTCACGCCTCGCGCTGGTGCGCACACCCTGCAAATCCGATCCAGCGCCAGGTTCAGTCATCGCAATGGCGGCAATGACATCGCCGGTGAGCATTGGCGGCAACCAGCGCTGCTTCAGCTCGGCGGAGGCATAGTGCAGGATGTAGGGCATGGTAATGTCGCTTTGCAGCGTCACGCTGTCCGACATCATCGCGTAGGTGAATTCTTCGTTGAGGATCGTGTTGAAGGTGAAATCAAGTTCGGGCCCGCCATAAGCTTGGGGCAGGGTGGGACACAATAGTCCGGCTTCCCCCGCTTTCGTCCAGAAGTCGCGGGCCACGATGCCCGCTTCTTCGAATGCTTCGAGGCGTGGGCTGAATTCGCGGGCGATGAAGCGTCGCACTGAGTCGCGAAAGGCGCGGTGATCCTCACCGAACAAACTGCTGCCGTCGCGTTCAAGCATGCCTTGCCCCCAAAAATTCCAGTCCTACCAGCCTAGGGCCTTAGGGAAAAGGATGCACGGGCTGATCTAAATCTTCAACTTCTTCAGTTCAGCATCCATCGCGATCAGCGTTTTTTCATTTGAAGGAGAATATCCTCTCCCGCGCGGACTTCCTCGGCAGTCACACCGCGCAACATCTCGCGGTTTAGTTTGACCGCCTGCGACTGCATCCGTCGGGCTACGCGTCTGGGTTAACAATTTGACCCAGGAAAAATATGTCAACTACATTGCCAATGGTGCCACGTCCGGACCGAAGGTTTCCCCTGCGGCTCCCCGCAGCTATGGGGTGACGCTGACGGGACATTTCTGATCGGTGACGCTTGCAGGTTGATTCCAACTGCTGATACCGAGGCCGTCCGGGCATTTCCAGGCGGCCTTGTTTTTGAGAGTGATCGTAATGCGATTTATTCAGGTTTCTCGAGAGGGACGCGTCACTACGGTCACCCTGAACCGGCCCGAAGTGATGAACGCCATCAATCCGGAGATGCATATCGAATTGCAGGCGGCTTTCGATGGTTTCGCGGCCGATGCGGATCAATGGATATGCGTGGTGACCGGCGCGGGAGACCGGGCTTTTTGCGCTGGGTCAGACCTCAAGGCGGCTGCTACGTCGAGCCTGCCTTCCAGCTACCCTTCAAGCGGCTATGCGGGCCTGATCGACCGCTATGATTGTCCCAAGCCGTTCATCGCGGCCGTGAACGGGGTTGCATTGGGCGGCGGTTTTGAAGTGGCGCTTGCCTGCGACCTTATCATCTCGTCGGAAACTGCGAGCTTTGGCTTGCCCGAACCACTGGTCGGCGCCGTCGCTCTGGGTGGCGGGCTGCATCGTCTTGCGCAGCAGATGCCGCTCAAGCAGGCGATGGGCGCTATCTTGACCTCGCGGCGGATCGGGGCGGCGGAGGCACTGCGCTATGGTCTGGTCAACGATGTGGTGCCGCAGGCCGAACTTGGCGCCGCGGTCGAGCGCTGGTGCGCGGAGATTCTCAAAGCCTCGCCGGTTTCAATCCGTACATCCAAAGCCGTCGTGCAGCGCGGGCTTGCTGAAAACGGGATTGAGGCGGCGATGCGCCATCAGGGCGATTATCCCGAATTCGTCCTCTGGCGCGCGAGCGAGGACGCAATCGAGGGGCCTCGCGCGTTTGCTGAGAAGCGCAAGCCCGTCTGGTCCGGGCGCTGAACAATTACATAAGCGGTTGCAACACATTGGTTCGCTAGGTTACTAGCGCGGCAATCTCGACAAGGTGAGGAATTCATATCGTGACTGCCAGGTTCGCCGACAGCATCAGTTTTCCGCGCGGGCCAAGCTGGCGAAATCGTGTCGCGCTGGCCCCCTTGACCAATCTTCAAAGCAACGCTGACGGCACGTTGAGCGAAGACGAGCTGAAGTTCCTGGTTGCACGCGCGGAAGGCGGCTTTGGCATGGTCATGACCTGCGCCGCGCACGTCCAGCAAAGCGGGCAGGGTTTCCCCGGGCAGCTTGGCACCTTCTCCGATATGCACTTGCCAGGTCTCGAGCGCCTCGCCTTGGCGATCCACGCTGGTGGCAGCGTGGCAACGGTGCAGCTTCAGCACTCCGGCATACGGAGTAAATCCGAGCTCTCGGGATGCGAAGTGCTCGCGCCGTGGGATGTACCTGACAAGAACATCCGGGCACTCACCACCGGCGAGGTTGAGCGGCTGGTCGAGGACTTCGTCGCGGCGGCGGTGCGCTGCGAGAAGGCGGGGTTCGACGGCGTTGGCCTGCACGGCGCACATGGTTACATGCTCTGCGCATTTCTCAATGTGAACAAAAATCACCGCGCGGATCGCTATGGCGGCTCCTATGAGAACCGGACCCGGATATTTCACGAAGTGATCGATGGCATTCGCGCCGCGACTGGACCGGACTTCCAGCTTGGAATTCGCATGTCGCCAGAGAAATACGGCTATCCGATGGCCGAAGCGCGCCGCTTTGCCGAAGAGCTGCTGACCGGCGGCCAACTCGATCACCTGGACATGTCACTGTGGGACAGCTTCAAAATTCCGGATGAAGAAGAGTTCCATTCTGCCTTGCTGATAGACTGGTTCACCAATCTTCCACGCGGCAACACCCGGCTGGGCGTTGCCGGCAAGCTGCTTTCCGCGCATGATACTCAAGATTGCCTAGATCGCGGCGCGGACTTCGTGCTGGTTGGGCGGGCGGCGATCCTGCACCGCGATTTTCCCATGCGCGCGATCGCCGATCCAGAGTTTGTCTCGCATGAATTTCCCGTTTCGCGGAGCTATCTCGAGGCGCAGGCGGTTGGCCCCGCATTCGCCGATTATCTTGCAACCCAGTGGCAAAACTACGTTTCGGACTAACGAGCGGAAGAGGGCGTGGTTCTTCCCGCCAGCGCACCAATCAGAACTTGAGAATTGGCTTGGTCGTCTTGCCGGGCAATAGAACGCAAAGCGAAGCGGAACGGTTATCGGCGGTGAACTGCCAGACCTGCCCGGCTGTTTCATCCGCCCGGCGACTGTGCGCGAGAAAAGCGGTCCGGTATCGACCAGGAACTGGGACAAGACGGAATTGAGGAATTCAACTAGCGCCGGCTGGTGTTTATTCCGGCCTGACCTTAGGATAGCAGACCATTCCGGCTCTGCGATCTGGGTCAGATTACGCGAATTTAGAAGAGGAACGCGCTGTGGCCAAGGGCAAGGTAATTATCAGTTGTGCGGTGACGGGGGCGATCCATACGCCGAGCATGTCGCCGTATTTGCCGATCACAGCGGCGGAGATTGCCGAAGCCGCGATCGGTGCGGCGGAGGCGGGCGCAGCGATCATTCATTTGCATGCCCGCAATCCGGTGGACGGCAGGCCTGACCAGAACCCGGATTTGTTCGAACCCTTCCTCAAGGTTATCAAGCAGCGCTCCGATGCGGTGATCAACCTGACCACTGGCGGGCATCCTTCCATGACGCTCGAAGAGCGGCTGCGCCCGGCGATCCGGTTCCAGCCCGAAGTCGCCAGCCTCAACATGGGTACGATGGGCTTCGGTCTGTTCCCGATGCTGGACCGCTACAAGGACTGGAAGCATGAA
>JANONQ010000226.1:0-8771 GCA_031420935.1 Novosphingobium sp.
AGATGGCGGCGCGGCTCGCCGCCCTGCCCCCCGGCACGGACGGCAAGCTGCCACTGGTGACCCTGCGCGCCGACAAGGCGCTGGATTATGGCCGCGTGATCGCGGTAATGGGCGAGCTCAACCGCGCCGGTTTCACCGCGATCTCGCTGGTCACCGGCGTAACTGCCACCGAACCGCCACTCACCCGCGGTTCAGGCAGCGAACCATAGGCCGGGCATGATGCAGGCAAGCAGACTTCACCGCGAGCAGCGCCTTGGCCTGGTGGTGGCGATCCTTTCCCATGCCGGGTTGGTGACGCTGCTGGTGCTGGAGCCGCCGCGCCAGACTGTGGCCCCGCCGCCCGAGCGCATGAGCGTGACGCTGTCGGACCAGGTCGCCCTAACCTCGACATCGCCGGAACCCGCCGCCGAGCCCGCGCCCGATACGGCACCGGAGCTTGGCATGGTGCCGGAACCGCTAGCCCTGGTGACTCCGCAGCCCGCGCTCCAGCCCGAGCCAAGGCCGGTAGAGCCTGCGGCACGGTCACCCCTGCCCCTTCCCCGGGCATCGCAGTCGCCGGCACCCAGCCCGAGACCCCGGACAGCCACCGCCAGCACCATCGGCAGCGATTTCCTGAAAGGCGTGCCGGGCGCGCAGGCGAGCGGGACGGCGCGCACATCGCCAGCAGCGGGGATCGGTCCGGCGGAGCAGGCGTCGCTGGCCTCGGCCATCTCGCGCCAGCTTAAGCCCCGCTGGGCTGCGCCGCAGGGGGCCGAGGCGGAGAAGCTGGTGACAATCCTTGCCTGGAGCATGAACCCCGATGGTTCGCTGGCCGGCGCACCCCGCGTTGTCCGCCAGGACGGCATCACCGACGCCAACCGGCCGCAAGCCGCGCGGCACGCCGAACAGGCCATCCGCACGGTGCAGCTCGCGGCGCCCTTCGATCTGCCCGCCGAATACTACGACGCGTGGAAGCGCGTCGCTTCCTTCCGATTCGACAGAAGGCTTTCCCAATGAGGCTGCTCTTGCTTACTCTGATCGTGCTGCTCGCTACGCCGGCGCTGGCCCAGCCAGCGGCCGTCCCGCCGCCGCCGCAACCGGCCGAAGAAGGCGGGTTATCGGGCTCGGTGTCCGATGAAAACGAGTGGCAGAATCTCGGCATCGCCATCCCCGATTTCCCGACTGACGCCGATGTCCCGACCCGCACCAACGCCGGCTCCACTGCGCAATTGGGGCGCGGCCTTGCCCGAATTATCGCCGGCAATCTGAGGAACAACGGGCTGTTCAAGCCCGCCGGCCCTGACGGATTGCCGCAGGTTCAATTCGGCGAGGTGCAGGCACCCAATTTCGCGCAATGGCAGGGGCGCAGCGCGGAAATGCTGGTGCAGGGCTCGGTCCAGGCCAATCCCGACGGGCAGCTCACAGTCGGCTGCTATCTGTACGATGTCGCGCTCGGCCAGCGGCTCACTGGCGCAGCCTGGAAGGTCACGCCCGGAGACTGGCGGCGGGCGGCGCATAAATGTTCCGATCTGGTCTATGCCCGGCTGTCCGGCGAAAGTCCGTTCTTCGACAGCCGCATCGCCTATATCTCCGAAACCGGACCCAAGAACCGCCGGATCAAACGGCTGGCGGTGATGGATTCCGACGGCGCCAACCATCGCTTCCTGACCACCGGGCAGGCCATGGCGCTGACCCCGCGCTATTCGCCGGACTACCGCTCGATCCTCTATCTTTCCTATCTGGGAGGCAATCCGCGCATCTATGTCTACGATCTGGCGAGCAGTTCGCAGCGGCTGATCACCCAGAGCCGCGGGCCCACCTTCGCCCCCCGCTGGTCGCCCGACGGCAAATGGATTCTCTATTCGATGGCGGTTGCCGGCAATACCGACATCTACCGGATCTCCGCCAGGGGCGGCGAAAGCCAGCGGTTGACCAATACGCCGGGAATCAACATCGGCGGCAGCTTCTCTCCCGATGGATCGCGCATCGTGTTCGAGAGCGACCGGTCGGGCACGCAGCAGGTCTATGTGATGAACGCCGATGGGTCGAACCAACGCCGCATCAGCTTTGTCGGCGGGCGCGCGGCGACGCCGGAATGGAGCCCGCGCGGCGACCAGATCGCTTTCACTCACATCGGGGGCAATTTTCGCATCGCGGTGATGGGCCCGGGTGGCGGAGAGTTGCGCCATCTCACCAACAGCTGGCAGGACGAAGCGCCGACATGGGCGCCCAACGGCCGGATCATCCAGTTTTTCCGCACCGAGCGCGGCAGCGGCAAAGCATCGCTGTGGCAGGTTGATCTCACTGGCCGCAACGAGCGCCGCCTGCCGACACCCGCAGACGCCTCGGATCCCGCCTGGGGGCCAATCCGGCCGTGATGCGTTATAGTTTCAAAATGAAGGCAGGCATGTTTGCCGCCTGCCGCAACCCGAAGGAGAATGCCATGCAATCCAGGTCAAACCTGCGGACGCTGGCGCTGCTGCTGGCGGCAAGTGTCGCCGTATCCGCCTGCGCCAGCAAGGCGCCCAAGCAGCTGCCGCCTGAACCCGGCCCGGCAACCACGACCACCACCGAGCCCGGTTCTCAAGGTGCGGTGCCGGGCAGCCAGGAAGATTTTGTGGCCACCACCAGAGGGCAGGATACAATCTATTTCGACACCGACCGCTATGATATCGACAGCGACGACGCCGCCGCGCTGCGCACCCAGTCGCAATGGCTGGCCCGCTATCCGGCCAAGCGGGCAACCATCGAAGGCCACGCCGACGAACGCGGCACCCGCGAATATAATCTGGCGCTGGGCGAACGGCGGGCGAATGCGGCGAAGAATTTCCTGCTCAGCCAGGGAATCGACGGCGCGCGGCTGACAACGCTCAGCTATGGCAAGGAGCGGCCGCTGGCGCTGGGATCGGATGAGGCAAGCTGGTCAAAGAACCGCCGGGCCGTGACGGTAACGATCGATTAACAGCGCTGCAATGCAGCATTCGGGCCATGACGCCTAATTTTCAGTGACGCTCCACCAAAGCTTGCGCTCACCGGGCACGAAGGCTTATCGACCTCCGGATGAGTAACGTGCGCAGATCGAACGATTGGGGCTTCCCCCGCTGGCGAGGCTATGGCTCGTCACGCGAAGCGGCGACCGTGCGGCTGTGCGACCGCATCGGCTGCACCGAAGCGGGCGCTTGCCCCGCGCCAAAATCACCCAATAGCCCGGAGCGCTGGTATTTTTGCCAGCGCCATGCCGCCGAATACAACTCGGGCTGGGATTATTTCGCCGGGCTTTCCGCCGAGGAAGCCGCCGAGCGCGAGACGTCGGAGCGCAGCGAAAATGCCGGCTACCGCGAGGCGGCGCATTACGGCTGGGCGGGCTCTGGCGACGGCAGCCGAAGCCGTGACGAAATGCGCGCGCTGGAATTGCTCGAGCTGACCCCCGACGCCGATTTCGAAGCGGTCAAAAAGGCCTGGCGCGCCATGGCCAAGGTTGTTCACCCCGACGTGCGGCCCGGCGACGACGACGCGGCCAAGGCCTTCCAGGCGCTGCAACTGGCCTATGAGGTGCTGCGCGCGGCCGAGGAGCGGCGGGATTGGAAGGGTTAGCGCGTCCTGCGCGCAAATAAGGCACGCAAGATTGATCGGCTTATCCGGTTGTTAGCGCGGACCCGCTATGGCCAGGGGCACTGCGAGGGACGGCATGCCGAAATTCTTCAAACAATACCTGATTGTAACCGGCGTTCTGGGCTTTTTGGCGGTCACGATGCCAGGGCTGGTGATCCTCGGCTTTTTCATGCTGATAATCCCCGGCCTGATCCTGAGTTTCGCGCCGACCGCCTTCCTGTGGGGCTGCGTCTACGCCGTAGCTTACTGGCTGACCCGCAGCAGGCTGGGGCCAAAATGGGTCGCACTAGGCGCCGTTCCGGTCACCGCTGCAATTCTCTGCGCCATCCCGCTACCGTCGATCCTGATGGCGCAAGGGGCGCTTTCCCGATACCATCTTGACCCGGTCGTAGCTGCAAGGCCGATCGGGCCAACGGGCGATGTTCGCCTCGATCGGACGACGGGGTCATCAGGATGCGACAGTCAATGCCTTGCGCTGCTGTTCGAGCCCGGCGTGCGCAGCGTTACGGTCAACAACACACGCAAAATTTCCTTCGCGCAAATCCGCGACGGCTTGGCCCCGCTCACGAAGCACGCCCGGACTTTCCGTTTGAAGCCCACCGGCCAGTGTGCGGCGGGCGATCCGAAGCCCGATATCTCTGGGGGTTATTTTGGCAAAACCCCGGAAGACAATCGCGCAATGGCTGCCGAATGGAAAGCCCGGCTCACCAGCGAATACTGCCTTTCATCGTCGCTGCCTATCGCCCGTTACGATCTGCTGCTTCGCAGCGGCGCGTGGCGCGAATCGGACGAACCGGGCGAGCGCACGAGCGCCGACTATGCGGAAATTCGCACCGGTGCCAATCGATTGCTGATGCGGGTGTTCAACTTGCGCGCATCGTCGCTGCAGGCGCCCCTCAACATTGCCTTCACCGGCGGGATGGAAGATTTCACGGCCGGCTGGGCACGCAGCCTATGGCCTAAAGGTGTACCGACCCTGTGGGAGGGGCCCGGCCGAGAGCTTGACGCGGCGCTGGCCGTGCGCCGCAGCGCCAACCAGGCGAGCGCTCTTGCCGCCATCCGCGCGGGGCTGAGCGCGGCGGTTGACGATCCTGCGCTGACTGCGGACGCAGCAATTTTCCAGTCGGTCGGCGATTATCTCGAAATGCTCAAGCCGTCGGGAGCGCTGCCCGCGGACCGGGTTCTGGTAGAGCGCCTGATCGCCGATCCCCGTCTGGACGACCTCAAAGGCGCGTGGCTGCTGCCGAAAATATTCAGTGCCGGCGAGTTGGCCCAGCTTCGACCGATAATTATCGCGAAATTCAGTTCTCTTCCCGCCACTGCCGACCCCCGTACCCGCGGCCTGGGCGCTGCGTTGAAGTCTTGGCCAGTTGGAGCATTCGCACAGCTCAGCGGCGAGGAACGGCTGCTGCTCAAGGATGTCGACCGCCGGGCGCGCGCAACTGGGCTCATCGAGCGGCTGTACGACTTGGGTCCACCGGGCGCGCCAATGCTTGTGCAAATTCTTGATGAGCATGAGCGGGCAAAGAGCAATATCAACCGCGACGATCCAAGCCGGGATCAAGTGGCCATATCCTGGGAGGGGGAAGCACATGGTAACGCCCAATCGGCTGCAATCAGAGCGCTATGCCAGCTTGGACCAGCCGCGAAGGGCGAACTTGGCGGCCTGCTGGGGATGGAGCAGCGCTCGATGAAGAAGGATTTTGGCGGCAGAGACTGGGACCGGATGATGGTCCGGGTTGGCAAGCCGGTCGATCAGGTTGGCAAACCGGAAGATCTCTCGGGCAGCGAGGCGAACTATCAACGCAATCTTCGCGAGTTCCTCGACCGTTTCAATCCCGAGCGCAGTTGCCGATAAGCTACAACAGCGCCGCCACGCTCCACACCACGCCGACAATCAGGAATGTCCCGGCAATATCGAGCAACAGCCCCGCTTTAAGCACGCGCGGCAAGGAGACATGGCCGGTCGCCCAGGCGATGGCGTTGGGGCCGGTGCCCGCAGGGAGCATGAAACCCCAGCTGGCGGCAATCGCGGCGGGCAGCGCCAGCAGGATCGGATCGGCACCGATGGCCGCAACCAATGCCGCGACAATCGGCATGATCCCGCTCGCCGCCGCGATATTGCTGGCGAATTCGGTGACCAAAACGACAAAACCCACCAGGACCAGCGCAACAATCGGCAGCGGCACATCGGCGAGCGGCAGCAGCTTCTGCCCCATCCAGCCGGCGAGGCCCGATTCGGTCATGCCCATAGCGAGGGCAAGCCCGCCGCCGAACATCAGCACCACGTCCCACGGCGCGCGGTTGGCCTCGCGCCAGACGAGCATCGGCCGGCCAGTGCCATCGGGCACAACGAACAGCAGCAAACCGGCGATCGCCGCAATAGTCCCGTCGGTCAGCCCGCCCTTGGCGAACAGCGGCTCGGTAAACGGCTGGGTCACCCAGGCGAGCACAGTGAGCGCGAAGATCGGCACCAGCCGGCGCTGCGGTGTCGTCCAGCCGGCCGTCTGTGCAATGGCAGCCCTGGCGGCAAGCGGATCGAAGCGGTCCACGCCAAGGTGCTGCACTCGGGAGATGATTAGCGCCGCCAGCGGGACGCCCAGCAACACGATCGGAAGGCCGAACATGCTCCACTGAGCAAAGCCGATATGCACCCCCAGCGTCTTGTCGATCAGCGCCACCGCGATCGCATTGGTCGGTGAGCCGACCATCGTCCCGAGCCCGCCAATCGAGGCGGCGAAAGCGATGCCCATTGGCAGCGCCCCGGCGATACCGCGGGTATCCCCCGGCGCGACCCCGCCCGATGCCAGCATCGCCAGTGCCATCGGCATCATGATCAGCGCGGTCGAGGTGTTGGAGATAAACATCGAAATCAACGCGGTAGCCGCCATCACGGCGAGCAGAACCTGCCATGGCCTGGCTCCGGCCCGCGACAGAATGGCATGGGCGAGGCGCCTGTGCAGGCCAGTCCGCTCGATCGTCAGTGCCAGAAACGCGCCGCCCAAGAACAGGAACATGATTGGCGAGTAATAGGCCGAGGCGGTCTTGTTGGCGTCGGCAATGCCGAGCAGCGGCAGAACGATGAACGGAAGGAAGGCGGTGGCGGAGAGCGGCAGCGCCTCGGTCATCCACCAGGCGGCCATCCACCACACCAGCCCGGCGGTCGACCAGGCCGCAGGCGGCATATCGCCGGGCGCGGGCAGCAACAACGTCAGCAGGAACCCGGCAAGGCCGAGGATGAGGCCGATGCGCTGCGTGGTCATGCTAATCAGCCCCCCTTGCGCGGGTCCTTCGACAAGCTCAGGACGAGCGGCTGTTTTCCCTTATCACCAAGACCCGCTCATGCTGAGCTTGTCGAAGCACCGGCGCAGCCCCCGCCCCCGCCGAACTTATTTCGGCGACAACACCATCAGCATCTGCCGGCCTTCCATGCGGGGATAAGCCTCGATCTTGGCAACCTCGGCAACGTCTTCCTGCACCCGGCGCAGTAAATTCATGCCGAGTTCCTGGTGCGACAATTCGCGGCCGCGGAAGCGCAGGGTGACTTTCACCTTGTCACCCTCGCCAATGAACTTGTTCACCGATCGCATCTTGGTGTCATAGTCGTGGTCGTCGATGTTGGGACGCATCTTGATCTCCTTGATCTCCTGCGTCTTCTGCGACTTGCGCGCGACATTGGCCTTTTTCTGCGCTTCGTAGCGGAATTTGCCGACATCAAGGAACTTGCACACCGGCGGATCGGCGTTGGGCGAGACTTCAACCAGATCGAGGCCAACTCCGTTAGCCTGTTCGATTGCTTCGCGCGTGTACATCACGCCAATGTTTTCGCCGTTTTCATCGATCACGCGGACCTTGTCGACGGTGATCATCTGATTGTGGCGCGGCCCGCTCTTGACGGGGGGCGTCATCATGCGCCGGGGTGGGGGTGCTATCGTCTGTGCTCCATGGAAGATTGTCCTTCGCGCGTCTTTAGAGCGAATCGCGGGCAAAGGAAGTGGAATTTCATTCAGGCACGCAGCGCGAGGATTACGCCGCCGCCCGCCACAGCGGGAATTGCACCAGCTGCCCGCCCGCCGCGGTAAGCGCATCGATCGACGCTGCCGGCTGCATCGCCGCCAGAATTTCCGGTGCGCCCGCGTCCATCCCGCCGGTCAACGCGCCATAGGCCGGCAGGATCATGCGGCGTTCACTGCGCACCGCGCAGGCCCTCAGGATCCGCCGCCCTCTTGCCGCTATCGTCAGGCGCGGGTGGAAATGGCCCGACAGTTCGGGGCGAGTCTCCCCTGCCCGCGCGCGGTGGCGCAGCAGCACCCCGCCGACTTCCAGTTCCACCACCGCCTTACCCTCTGCCATGGCCGCCACGCCCTTCGCATCGTGCCCCTTAACGTCGTGATTCCCGGCGATCCACACCCATTCGGTCGCGCGGGTCAGCGCGGCCAGCATGCCCGCGGCATGCGGCTCCAACCGGGCCGGGCCTTGGCCGTCGTGGAAATTGTCGCCGAGGCAGAACACCCGCCGCGCGCCGGTTTCGCGGATTGCCAGCGCAAGCCGCTCCAGCGTTTCGCGGCTGTCATAGGGCGGCAGCATCTGGCCATGCCGGGCAAAGAAGCTCGCCTTTTCAAGGTGGAGGTCGGCCACCAGCAGCGCGCGTTCGTTCGGCCAATAGAGCGCGCGGGCCTGCACCAGCTGCATTTCGTGATTCGCGAACGAAAGGGGAACCATGGCTTTCCCTTTACGCGGCTGACACGATTTGGCAAGCGCCGCAGATGACCGACTGGACCCCCTTCACCACCCGCGCCAAGGCCTGGTTCGAAACCCTGCGCGACCAGATCTGCGCCGAGTTCGAGAGCATCGAGCGCGAGGCCGGCAGCGGCGCCGCTTTCGAATATACGCCTTGGCAACGCGAGGCGGTGGAAGGGGGCGCGGAAGGCGAGACGGGGGGCGGAACTCGCGGGTTACTCAAGGGCAAGGTGTTTGAAAAGGCCGGGGTCAATGTTTCGAGCGTCCACGGCGCGCTGGCGAACGACTTCGCCGGTACGATCAACGGCGCTAGCGCGGAAAGCCCCGCTTTCTCCGCGACGGGGATCAGCCTGGTCGCCCACATGGCCAACCCGCACGTCCCGGCGGTCCACATGAACACCCGCTTCCTTACCACGACCAGGGCCTGGTTCGGCGGCGGC
>JANONQ010000227.1:0-5018 GCA_031420935.1 Novosphingobium sp.
TGAACATTTAGCGTTTCTTTCGATCTGGGACAAAATGAAGGAAATTGTACTCCACCTCATCATCCTGATAATCACCTTGGCTGATATCGGCCCTTAGGTAGAACCTACCTTGCTCGCCGTTTTCAGGAAAATTGGGGAAGCCACACGCAATTTCTAAAAAGAAACGAAGTTCGATATGGTCTTTCTGACCGCCTCGATCAGGAATCAGCATTCCAGTGATCATGCCGGTTTCATCCCGAGAAACTTCTCTCCATGTCCCGCGAAGTACCTTATCGGTGTAGGCAAGATACTCGCGTTGCTGCTTGGCAATTCTCAGCTCGGTAGCACAGTCATAGAACGCGCATGCTTTGGCTGACACGGACATGCACAATGTAACCAGCAAAAATAAAGCCCGGATCACTCCAACGCCCCTTCATCGTCATCCTGAACTTGTTTCAGGGTCCATCGTGCCCCACGCACGGACGGCGCGTAAGGAGAAATGGATACTGAAACAAGTTCAGCATGACGGATTTTGAGCGGCGATCCGTTCGACCCACTCTTCATCGTCACCCCGGGCTTGACCCAGGGTCCCGCTGCCTTCCGCGACGTCGCGCAAAAGCGGGATCCCGGGTCAAGCCCGGGATGACGGATTGGGGAGTGGGGCATCGACAAACTCAAACCACCTTCACCAAACCCGCATGGCCAAAATCGTCACCCTTATAAAGCAGCGCCTCACCCCGCTCCATCGCCAGGGCATAGGCAAAGCAATCGCCCAAGTTCAGTTTGGCCGGATGGCCACTGCCCTTGCCGAAGTCGCGGTAGGCCTGGCGGGCGATGCGGGCTTGTTCGGCAGTCACAGGTTCAATCCCGATTCCGAGATCGCGGATCAGCGCGTCAAGGTTGGCGCTCGCCTTCGAATCCTTGGCGCTATCGATGACGATGCCGCACTCCAGGTAGTTCGCCGCCGACATGATGGCATCGCGATCCTTGCTCAGGATACGCAGCATGGCCGTCGCTTCCGGCTCAAGCTGCAACATGGCGACGATCGCGGAGGTGTTGACGATCACGCGGGCAAGCCGTGATCGTCGTAGAGCAGATCGCCGTGCGCGAGAGAGAGTTGAGTGGCCGGAAGCCGCGGAGCAGTATCCCGGCATATCTCCAACGCACGCGCATAGATGCTCTCGCTATCGCGCTCCCGCTTCCAGGCACGCAAGGCTTCGAGGACAATTTCCGTGCGGCTGATACCTGCCGATTTGGCCAGTTCGGTTGCGATCGCGTAGGCCTCATCGTTCTTGATGTTCAACTGAACGCCCATGGCTCTTCCTTTCTACCATTCTTGCACATGATAGTAGAAAGCATCTGAAAGGACAACCAAACTGTTCACTTCGCAGCCTCCAGATCACTCCCCAACCGGCGGCATATTGTGCCCCAGCAGGCGCAGCACGTCCGCCGCGCATTCGACCACGTTACTGCCCGGCCCGTAGATCCCCTGCACCCCGGCCTCGCGCAGATAGTCATAGTCCTGCGGCGGGATGACGCCGCCAGCCACTACCTTGATATCGGGGCGGCCGGCGTCCTTCAGATGCCGGATCAGTTCGGGGATGAGGGTCTTGTGCCCGGCCGCCAGTGACGAAGCGCCGATAGCGTCGACGTCCTTCTCCAGCGCCAGCTTGCAAGCCTCCTCGGGGGTCTGGAACAAGGGCCCGCTGGTGACATCGAAGCCCATGTCGGTGAAGGCCGAGGCAATGACGTTGGCGCCGCGGTCATGCCCGTCCTGGCCCATTTTGGCGACGAGCAGGCGCGGATCGCGGTGAAGGCGGCGGGCGACGGCCTGGACGCCCTCGATCACCTGGCGATAGCGCGCATCCTCGCCATAGGCCTTGCCGTAGATGCCGGTTACCGGGACCGGCTGAGTGCCATAGCGGCCGAATACCGCTTCCATCGCGTCGGAGATTTCGCCCAGTGAAGCGCGGGCACGGGCGGCTTCGACGGCGAGGGCCAAGAGGTTATTCTCAAAACCTGCCTTTGCTGAGCTTTTTGAAGCACTGCCCTTTTCTTCAGCACCGCCAGAAGTGAAGGACGGCCCTTCGACAAGCTCAGGGTGAGCGGGATTGGTAAGTCGGGCTCCAGCGGTGAGACGGGTCAGCGCAGCCCGGCATTGCGCCTCATCGCGGCTTTCCCGCATTGTCTTCAACCGCGCAATCTGGCCATCGCGCACTGCGTGGTTGTCGATGTTCAGCGTGTCGAGGTGTTCTTCGCTCGCCAGCCGGTACTTGTTAACTCCGACGATTACATCCTCGCCCTTGTCGACCCGCGCCTGCCTTGCGGCGGCGGCTTCCTCGATGCGCTGCTTGGGCATGCCGGTGGCGACCGCCATGGTCATGCCGCCGATGGCATCGACTTCCTCGATCAGCGCCCACGCCTCATCGACCAGCTGCGAAGTCAGCGCCTCGACATAGTAGGAGCCGCCCAGCGGATCGACGACCCTGGTGATCCCGCTCTCTTCGGCCAGCACGATCTGGGTGTTGCGGGCAATCCGCGCCGAAAAATCGGTCGGCAGGGCGATAGCTTCGTCGAGCGCATTGGTGTGCAGCGACTGAGTGCCGCCCAGCGTCGCCGCCATGGCTTCGACCGTGGTGCGGATGACGTTGTTGTAGGGGTCCTGCTCCTGCAACGACACACCGCTCGTCTGGCAGTGCGTGCGCAGCATCTTGGAGCGCTCGTCCTTCGCCCCCAGCTCGTCCATCACCCGGTGCCACAACGTGCGCGCGGCGCGCAGCTTGGAGACTTCCATGAAGAAGTTCATGCCGATGCCGAAGAAGAAGCTCAAACGGCCGGCAAAGGCGTCGATATCCAGCCCCGCTGCCATCGCCCGCACGGCATATTCCTTGCCGTCGGCAATAGTGAAGGCCAGTTCCTGCACCGCCGTCGCCCCGGCCTCATGCATGTGATAACCGCTGATCGAAATGCTGTTGAATTTCGGCATGTTGGCGGAGGTATAGGCGATGATGTCGGAGACGATCCGCATCGATGGTTCGGGCGGATAAATATAGGTGTTGCGGACCATGAACTCCTTGAGGATGTCGTTCTGGATGGTCCCGTCGAGCTTTTCGACCGGCACACCCTGCTCTTCCCCGGCGACGATGAAGAAGGCCAGGATCGGGATAACCGCGCCGTTCATCGTCATCGATACCGACATCGACTCCAGCGGGATGCCGTCGAACAGGATTTTCATGTCCTCGACTGAATCGATCGCCACGCCGGCCTTCCCGACATCACCGACGACGCGCGGGTGATCGGAATCGTAACCGCGATGGGTGGCGAGATCGAAAGCCACCGACAGCCCCTTCTGACCGGCGGCGAGGTTGCGGCGGTAGAAGGCGTTCGATTCCTCGGCGGTGGAGAAGCCGGCGTATTGCCGGATCGTCCAGGGCCGGCCGGCATACATGCTGGCGCGCACGCCGCGGGTAAACGGGGCGAAGCCAGGCAGGCTCGGGCCCGAACTGGAAACCGGCGCATCTTCCGCCGTATAGAGCGGCTTGATGGCGAAGCCTTCCGGTGTGTTCCAGGTCAGGTCCTTGCCCTTGACCTCTTTCGCGGCGGCGGCCTGCCAGTCTGAATAATCCGTCATGTCGACCTCTACTTCCTCCCCCTTGATGGGGGAGGGATGCGGAGACTTGGCAGCTTGTTGCCTAGTCGTAGCTGGGTAGGGGTGATCGTGCCGTAACGCGCCATCGCACCCTCACCCCCATCCAACTTCGCCTAGCGAGCATGCTCGCAAGGCTATGTATCCTTCCCCCATCAAGGAGGAAGAAAGTGGCTCAACGCACCCGCGCCCTTTTGCGCTACCTTCGGCGTTTCCATGATCTCGGTCAGCTGCCCACCCATGTCCTTGGGGTGAACGAAAAAAATCAGCGTGCCATGCGCACCGACGCGCGGCTCACCAAGCACACGCTTGCCGTGGCCTTCGAACCAAGCTTTGGCGGCCTGAATATCGGCCACTTCGTAGCAGATATGGTGCTGCCCGCCCATCGGGTTCTTTTCCAGCCACTTGCCCACCGCCGAGTCCGCCGCGGTCGGCTGAAGCAGTTCGATCTGGGTGCCGTGCGTGCCACCCTCGCCAGGCGTATTGACGAAGCACACCCGCACTTGCTGCGATTCCAGCACGAATGGCTCGGTAATGTCGCTCGCGCCCATGACATCGCGGTAGAAGGCGATGGATGCGTCCAGATCGGGCGTGGCGACGCCGATATGGTTAAGCCGCCCTAATTTCATAGCACGTTTTCAATCACCATGGCGATGCCCTGCCCGCCGCCAATGCACATGGTGATAAGCGCATAGCGCCCGCCGGTCCGCTTCAGCTCATAGGCAGCCTTGACCGTCAGGATCGTGCCGGTCGCGCCGACCGGGTGGCCAAGGGAAATGCCCGAACCATTTGGATTGAGCTTCTCGCTGTCGAAACCGAGTTCCTTAGCGACAGCAAGCGCCTGGGCGGCGAAAGCCTCGTTGGCTTCGATCACGTCCATGTCGTCGAGCGTCAGCCCGGCGCGCTTCAGGGCGATCGGTACTGCCTTGACCGGGGCGATCCCCATATATTCGGGTTCCACTCCGGCATGGCTCCAGGACAAGATTCGCGCCATTGGCTTCAGGCCACGTCTTTCAACCTCCTCGCCGGTCGCAAGAACCACGGCCGCGGCGCCGTCGTTGATGCCCGATGAGTTGGCGGCGGTCACTGTACCGCCTTCCTTGAACATCGGCTTCAAGGCCGACACCGATTCCATGCTGGTTTCCGCCCGGACATGCTCGTCGGTATCGAATACGACAGTGCCCTTGCGCGACTTGATATCGATCGGGAGAATCTGGTCCTTGAACCGGCCATTGGCAATGGCATTGGCAGCGCGGCGATGGCCTTCGACGGCCAGCTCATCCTGCTGCACGCGGGTCACCTGGTGCCGCACCGCGATATTCTCGGCGGTGATCCCCATGTGGATTTCGAGGATCGGATCGTGGAGGCCTTCAACCAGCGCGTCGAGCAGCAC
>JANONQ010000228.1:0-6201 GCA_031420935.1 Novosphingobium sp.
TGTTGCAGGCGCGCGGGTTCCGCGTCCGCATCCGCAAGTTCGACCCCTATCTCAACGTCGATCCGGGGACGATGAGCCCCTATCAGCATGGCGAAGTCTATGTCACCGACGACGGCGCCGAGACCGATCTCGACCTTGGCCATTACGAGCGCTTCACCGGGGTTTCCGCGCGCCAGTCCGACAATATCACCTCGGGGCGCATCTATCAGCAGATCATCACCCGGGAACGGCGCGGCGACTATCTCGGTGCCACCGTCCAGGTGATCCCGCATGTGACCGATGCGATCAAGCAATTCGCCCAGGCGGAGACCGAGGAACTCGATTTCGTCCTGTGCGAAATCGGCGGCACCGTCGGCGATATCGAGAGCCTGCCGTTCGTCGAGGCGATTCGCCAATTGCGCAACGAACTGGGCCGTGAGCAGACTTGTTCGGTCCATGTCACCCTGGTGCCTTATATCGCCGCGGCGGGCGAACTGAAGACGAAGCCGACCCAGCATTCGGTGCGCGAGTTGACCGGTCTTGGCGTGCAGCCGGACATTCTGTTGTGCCGCTGCGAAAAGCCGCTGCCCGAAAACGAACGCGCCAAGATTGCCCAGTTTTGTAACGTCCGCATGGAAGCGGTGATCCCGGCGCTCGATGCCACCAGCATCTATGCGGTGCCGCTGCAATATCACACCGAAGGGCTCGACGCCGAAGTCCTGCGCCATTTCGGCCTGACGTCGCCAATGCCGGATCTGTCGCGCTGGCAGGACATCGTCGAGCGGTATCAGCATCCCGAGGGCGAAGTGACGATTGGTGTCGTCGGCAAATATGTCGGCCTGCCCGATGCCTATAAATCGCTCAACGAGGCGCTGGTCCACGGCGGCATGGCACACCGGGTCAAAGTCAACATCCGCTGGCTCGATGCGGAACTGTTCGAGCAGGACGACGATGAAATCGCTGCCCGGCTGGAGCCAATGCATGGCATCCTGGTGCCCGGGGGCTTTGGCGAGCGCGGAACCGAGGGCAAGATCGCATCGGTGCGTTTCGCCCGCGAGCGCAAGGTACCGTTTTTCGGCATCTGCCTGGGCATGCAGATGGCCTGCATCGACGGGGCGCGTAACACCGCCGGGATCGCCGAGGCGTCATCCACGGAATTCGGCCCGACCAGCGAGCCGGTGGTCGGCATCATTACGGAATGGATGAGCCCCGAAGGCCTGCAAATCCGGGCCAAAGGGGGCGATCTTGGCGGCACCATGCGGCTTGGCGCCTATGAAGCGAAGCTTTCGGGCAACAGCCATGTCGCCGCGATCTACGGAGGCACCTCCATTTCCGAGCGCCACCGCCACCGCTACGAAGTCAATTCCGCCTACCGCGAGCCGCTCGAAAAAGGCGGGCTGGTATTTTCCGGCATGTCGCCCGATGGCCTGCTGCCTGAGATTGTCGAGCGTCCCGACCATCCCTGGTTTGTCGGCGTGCAGTTCCATCCCGAGCTCAAAAGCAGACCGTTCGCGCCGCATCCGCTGTTTGCCGGCTTCATCGAAGCGGCATTAATGCAATCGCGGCTCGTTTGACCGCTTGCGGGAATCGGGGATTTATTGTTAGCAGTCGGTGTCAGGCCGATTGCGATCTGCGGGGGATCAGAGGCACCGAACTACTAGGGACGTTTCGAAAGATAGTTTACACACTCAGACTTGCCGTTCTGAAGATCGTCTACAGCGACCCGGACGATCATCGAAGGGCAGGGCGGCGCGCAAGCGTCGCGGGGGTGGGCCGTCCCGGGCCCACCCCCATATTTACGTATAGCAGGCGCCGATTCAGGCGGCCTAACCGCCTTCCTCGGATTCCAAGGTGGCTACCGGTGCTGCCGACTTTTCGCGTTCTTGCCCCCCTTGTCTTCGCGCAGGACAGGCGCGCGGCGCATGACATCAGAAGCGAGTCATGGTAGCGCTACCGGCTATCCCCACGTCGTATTGAAAGGGTCGCCAAAATCGTGGCAAGGGTTGAAATCTACACGAAATGGGGCTGCGGCTTTTGCGTCGCGGCCAAGGCGCTGCTCGACCGGAAGGGCGCGGCGTATGAGGAATACGACATCACCATGGGCGGGCCCAAGCGCGCCGAAATGGTAGAGCGAGTGCCCGGGGCGATGACGGTTCCGCAAATTTTCATCGACGACCGGCCAGTCGGTGGCTGCGACGAACTCCACGCCCTCGACCGCCAGGGCAAGCTCGATGCGCTGCTGGGCAACTCCGGGTGACCCGCATCGCCGTGTTGCAGATGACTTCGGGGATCGATCCCGAGGCCAATGCGGCGGTAATTGTCTCTGCCATTGGCGCGGCCGAAATGGGCGGCGCGTCGATGCTGTTTACGCCGGAGATGTCGGGTCTGATAGATCGCAATCGCGAGCGGGCGGGCAGGCACATCGTGGCCGAGATCGACGATCCGGTGCTGGCCGCAGTTCGCGCTGCTGCCGCAGGGGCTGGCGTCTGGGTCGCGCTCGGTTCGCTGGCGGTGCAGCGCGAGGAAGGCGGCTGGGCGAACCGCGCTTTCGTAATCGATTCGTCAGGGGATATCGTAGCGCGCTACGACAAGATCCACATGTTCGACGTCGATCTTGCCACCGGCGAAAGCTGGCGCGAATCAAGTGCCTATGGGGCCGGCAATAGCGTGGTTACGGCGGAAACGCCGATCGGGCGGCTGGGCCTCACCATCTGCTATGATATCCGCTTTCCTGCCTTGTTCGAAGCGCTTGGCAACCAGCGCTGCGACGTCATCGCGATCCCCGCCGCCTTCACCGTCTCCACCGGCGAGGCGCATTGGCACCTACTCCAGCGTGCCCGCGCGGTCGAGGCGAGCGCCGATGTCGTCGCCGCTGCGCAGGTCGGCCGCCACCAGGATGGCCGCAGCACCTATGGGCACAGCCTGGTGATCGATCCCTGGGGCGAAGTGCTGCTCGATATGGGCGGCGAAGCGACCGGGATCGGCTTTGCCGAGATCGACTTGGCGCGTCTGGCTGAAGTGCGCGCTCAGTTGCCAAGCCTTGCCAATCGGCGAAAAATCGCCAACTGAGTCGCTGTCATGATAGTTTTCGATCTTGAATGCCGTAGCGGCGGGCACCGTTTCGAGGGCTGGTTTGGCTCTTCGGAGGAGTATGCCCGCCAGCAGGAGCACGGGTTAGTGGCCTGCCCGGAATGCTCTTCCAGCGACATCGTCAAAGCGCCGATGGCCCCCAATATTGAGCGCAAGGGCAACCAGATGTCCACCCAGGGCGCGGCGGTCAAACCACTGGAAATGCCCACGGCCCTGCCTGTGCCGGTGGCCAAGGGCGCTATGCCGGCCGAAGCATTGAAGATGATGAAAGCGCTGGCGACAATGCAGGCTCAGGCGCTCGAAAAATCGCGCTGGGTGGGTGACGATTTCGTCGAAACTTCGCGCAAGATGCACTATGGCGAGCGCGCGGTAGAGCCGATCCACGGCCAGGCAACAATCCAGGAAGCGCGCGAATTGTTGGATGAGGGTATCGAGGTTTCGCCGCTGCCGTTTCCGGTGACGCCTCCCGGTGAAGGGAACTGATTGATGCCGTCTCTTGCCGATCCGATTGCCAATTCCAACGGTGCTGACTAAAGAAATTCCGTGGGCGCGCCCGTAGCTCAGCAGGATAGAGCACCAGATTCCTAATCTGGGGGCCATGGGTTCGAATCCCGTCGGGCGCACCATTTTTTCAATAACTTAGCTGTGTTCTCCCCTACGAAAATGACGCCATCAAAGCACTAGCAAGCACATAGTAAGCACATAGTAAGCACCAGAGCAATTTTCGCGCAAAGTTTCGCGGGCAGGGTAGATTCGCGGAACAGTACGCGCGCGCGTGAAAAACGGTGTTAGCGATAATTCAGCGGTCTAGCAGCGGTCCCGATTCTGTAGCGGCGAGACTTTTGAACGCCTCTATCGTCCCGGTCGCGGCTCATGGCTTTTCCTGGGGGAACACGGGAAGGCTTCGACAAGCGCATTGTAGGTCAAAGGCGCGATGGGCCAATGACGAATTTCCGGATGGTTTCGTAGGTAAAGCAGGACCACGTCCATAACCTGATCGTTGCTTGAAGTTGGGGGTCTGCGAATTCGAGCATGTTCGGGTGGTGGGCTTAGGTCGTCACGATGAAGAAAACCTGCCAAGAACCCGGCACAGATCCCCAGCCTAAACCCGTTTCCTCCATTGGGGGTCTGACTACAGTTCACCAAAAAGCCGTTGCCGGTGAATAGATCGAAGCTCTGGTTATCCTGTGCTGCTGCGGAGCCTGCGCCGTAGGGGGTGCAGGCAAGCAGTGCTGCGCCCAAAATGCATTTAATAAGCTTCATGCCGCCTTCGCTAGATCGGGTGCGCGGAGCATGATGTTCCGAACGGTTGCCGCTGCCCACGTCCCCCCGCGTGCGGTCTTGACGCCACGTTCATTCAAGGCGGTTGCGATCGCGTTGTAGCTGGTCGCGCCCGACGCCTTCACTTGCCTAATGATCGGCAGGACGTTCACGGCGAACGCGTCGGCTGCCACCTTAGCCGCCATGCCGCCCTTAGCCTGTGCCTCGGCCAGATTGGTCCGGTTGCCAAGCAACATGCCTTGCGCCTTCCTGATAGCCAGCGCCGCGCGGGTGCGTTCGGAGATAAGCTTGCGCTCTTTTTCGGCAATCGCCGCGTAGATGTGCAGGAAGAACGGGTCAGCGTTCGCGCCCAGCTCGGCCACGATGAAGCCGGTGCCCTGGCTCATAAGGCCGCTGATGAAATGAACGTCCCGGCTCAAGCGGTCGAGCTTCGCCATGATAATCGGGCAATCCTCGCGGGTCGCTGCCTTGGTGCGCCTGGCGGTCGCCAGTGCCTCGGACAGGATAGGGCGGCGGTCTAGGGCGTCAGCACCCTTGCCGGTTTCGACCTCCACGAACTCGACCACAATCTCGAAGCCCTCAGCCTCGGCAAAGCGGATGATAGCCTCGCGTTGGGCTTCCAGCCCTAATCCGGAGCGGCCCTGGCGGTCGGTCGAAACGCGGAGATAGGAAACTGCTTGGCGCGGCATCGGGGAGCCCTTTATAGCGTTGTAAACTAGCTATCCCAACGTTTAGCTTGTTTCAACTCCGCTGTTTCCTTGATGATTTTCGCTATCAAGCAGCAAATCCACCGCCAAGTTTCCCAGGAGCAAAGCGCATCAGCCTGTAATCGAGAACACCCGCGTCACGGTGCACGAAAGCAGGCCCAAATTCGGGATCTTTCAGCAACCGCAAAAAGGCGTGCACATCTGGATAGTGGGCGATGAAGGCATCATCCCAAACCTGTTCTGGATCGCCTATAACCATGGCTTCAAACGCCCCGCGCCAAACGATTTCCCCGCCAATACTCCGCAAGATGGGCTCGCTAAGCCGGCCGTACTCTTCGTAGGCTCTTCGCCCACTCCAGCTGGAACCGCTCTGCGGGTGACCTTTCGGATATTCAGCCCATTCCTTATATCGTACCAAGTTGAGCATGTGAATTGCCGTGCCGCGAGGCAGTGATTTGAAATGAGAAAATGCCTCAGGAGTGGCATTGACGAAAAAGTTCACAATATTATCCTTCTTGTTCTTTTGTTGTTGGGCGCGCTCACACTCCAGGTGATGCGTTGCCACCACGAACGCCGCGCCCGGTCGAGATCATAGCGTAGTCCATCGACGATTACCTCCAGCCCGGACAAGTTCCACTGCAACCGCTTACGCTGCGGTGTAGATGATCGCAGCTGATGCCAGAAGCCCGATGGATATCATCCACCATCCAAGTGTACCAGCTTAGAGCGCTTGGTTGTCCTTATCCAGCGCAATGGTCATACCGAAGGAAATCACGGCTACCGCTCCGGCGGCAATCAGGATCCCCGCTGCAACCTCAAACATCATGATGCCCCCTACCGTTATCCGCCGTTATTTAACCGATCAGCCGCCGCCACCACGAACGCCGCGCCCGGTCGAGATCATAGCGTAGTTCTTCAGCGGTCGCTTCCAGCCGGGCAAGGTCCGCGTCTAACACACCGGCTGGCCCTCTCTCGCGCGCGCCGTGTCCGGCGATCACCTACCCAGGCGAACTGCAATGGCGCGACTTTGCAAGGGCTGCTGTCCCGCGGCACGCGAGCGTTCGAGCAGGTCGACGCGCGATTGGCAAAGGCACGCTGGTTCGCCGGCGATGACTTCACAATCGCCGATATCATGATGGCCTTT
>JANONQ010000229.1:0-3472 GCA_031420935.1 Novosphingobium sp.
CCGTGGCCGCGGTGGCGGCCGACCGCGTCGATTTCGTCGATGAAGACGATGCACGGCGCATTTTTCTTGGCCTGTTCGAACATATCGCGCACGCGGCTGGCACCAACGCCGACGAACATCTCGACGAAGTCAGAGCCGGAAATGGTGAAGAACGGCACGCCCGCCTCGCCGGCAATGGCGCGAGCGAGCAAGGTTTTGCCGGTGCCGGGCGAGCCAACCAGGAGCGCTCCCTTGGGAATCTGGCCGCCGAGCTTGGCGAAGCGATGCGGATCGCGCAGGAACTCGACGATTTCCTCCAACTCCTCGCGCGCCTCGTCGATGCCGGCCACATCGTTAAAAGTGACGCGGCCCTGCCGTTCGGTGAGCAGCTTGGCTTTCGACTTGCCGAAGCCCATCGCGCCCGAACCGCCGCCTTTCTGAACCTGGCGCAGCGCGAAGAAGGCGACGCCCAGGATCAGCATGAACGGCAGCGCCTGAACCAGAATGTAGAGCAGCAGATTGGGTTCGTCGGGCGTCTTGCCGGCAAATTTAACCCCGTTCGCCTGTAGCAGCTGCAACAGTGTCGTATCGTTGGGGATCGGCACCGAACTGAAGCTGTCGCCGTTCTTGTATTTGCCGTAAATCCGGTCCTCGCCGATCTGCACCTCGGCTACCGTGCCCTCCGCCACCTTGGCACGGAAATCGGAATAGCGGACCGAGGATGCCGCAGTGTCAGCCCGCGAGCCGAACATCGACACGGCCATCATCAACGCCAGAAAAATCCCGCCCCAAACGAGCAGGCTCTTGAGCCAGGGATTACCACTAGGCTGCGGATCTTCATTCATAATGCGGGGAACCAACCTTTCGTTTGCCCAATGTAGGGCGCAAGCGCTGAATGGCAAGTTAGCGGCTGCTGCCTGACGTGCACCTGCGGCAAGCTGGCCCGCCGACCACGATTTCGGCTCAGGGCTTGGCGGCGCCTTGTTCGGCCTTGCGCAGCGCCTCGACCTCGGCGGCGGTCTTGAATTCGACGAGTTCGACCTGAAACACCAGCGCGGAATTCGCGGGGATTGGCCCCTGCGCCTTCGCGCCGTAGCCCAGGGTTGCCGGCACGCAAAACCGGTAAATGCTGCCCTTGGGCATCAGTTTCAAACCCTCGGTAAAACCGGGGATCAGGCGGTCGACGGGCATGGCGGCGGTCATCGCCTGATCGAATGTTGCGCCGCTCGCCGCAAGATAGCCGATGTAGTTGACCAGCACGATGTCGGTCGCGCCCGGTTTTGCGCCAGCGCCGGCTAGCAGTAAAGTGTAACCCAACCCGGATGCCGATTTGTCACGGCAGCTGCGCTTGTCGTTGGCGACCACCGGGTTAAGCGGCAGGGTGATGATCTGCGGCGAGCGTGCAGGAGCCGGTTGAGCCGCCAGCGGCGGACCGGCGGCAAGTAGCGCGGCAACAATGGCGGTGCGCGATGCAAAGCGGGAATCAAGCGTCATTCGCGCGCCTATAGCCAAGGCATCTTGCCGCGACCAGCCTCCGCATCTCGATTTAACTTTTGAGCAGGCGCTCGCTGCTGGCTGGCCGCTTCAGCCCGACCAGGGCGGAGACTTCGTCGTGCACCTTGGCCAGATGCTTGTCGTACCACAGGTCGATAAGGAATTTGATCTCGCCGAAGAACGCGGGGATCTCGTCGACGACATAGAAGCCCTGGGCGGTTTCATTCGCACCCGGCTGGCGATTGGGCAGCCGGACGGTGATACCATGACCGGTGACGTAGGCGGCGAGTTCGTCGATATGCTGCTGCAACATGGCGCGCCGGTTATCGTTGCTGGCATTGCGGGCGTGGCCGAGTTCCTCTTTCGCCTTGTCGATCAGGCTGGAAAGATAAGCGTAGGTGTGATCGGCGCGCTCGCGCTTCAGGGACGTGATTGTGTCGATGTAATCGCGTTGCAGCCGCAGCCGGGCGGTCTCCGGATGCTCGCTGCCGGCAAAATCGCGGGACCAGGGAACAGTACCGGCCTGGCTGCCAGGGCTCCCTGCCGAAGCCTGACCCGGTGCGCGATGCGCTCCGTTAGCGGCGCCGTTCGAGCCGTTCTGGCCGGGTTTTACGGCGGATTCCTGCTGATCGTGCATCTGCGCGGCTGCCCTTGGTTACCTTAAGTCAAGCATAGTCATAGCCGGGTTATTTTTGGCTTAAGGTTACAGGCGGCCGCAGCTCTGCTCGACAAGCGCTCCGCTGCTGGCTACTTGCCATGGCACCCCATCAGCAAACCCCAGGACGCCCATGACCGCCACGCCCGCCAGCCCAAGCACGCCCGCCAGTAAGGTACTCGACCGCGTCCTCGTGCTCGAAATGGTGCGCGTCACCGAGGCGGCGGCGATTGCCGCCTCGACGATGATCGGCCGGGGCGACGAAAAGGCCGCCGATGCCGCCGCGGTCGAGGCAATGCGCGCCGCGCTCAACGAACTGGCGATGGATGGCACCGTGGTGATCGGCGAGGGCGAGCGCGACGAGGCGCCGATGCTGTTCATTGGTGAAAAGGTCGGCTCGGCGCAAGGCACCGGCCCGAAGATCGACATCGCGCTCGACCCATTGGAGGGCACCACGATCACCGCCAAGGCTGGCCCCAATGCGCTCGCTGTGCTGGCGATCGCCGAGGAAGGCAACCTGCTCAACGCGCCCGATGTCTATATGGACAAGCTTGCGGTCGGCCCCGGCTATCCCCCGGGCATCATCGACCTTGCCAAGACGCCGACCGAGAACGTCAAGGCGGTCGCCGCCGCCAAGGGCGTGAGCCCAAGCGAGATCATCGTCTGCGTGCTCGACCGCCCGCGCCATGCAGACCTCATCGCCGAACTGCGCAGCCTCGGCTGCGGCATCCAGCTGATCCCCGACGGCGACGTCGCGGGCGTCATCGCCACCACCAACGAGGACACCACCATCGACATGTACATGGGCTCTGGCGGCGCGCCCGAAGGCGTGCTGGCGGCGGCGGCGCTGCGATGTGTGGGAGGCCAGTTCAACGGGCGGCTGCTGTTCCGCAACGACGACGAACGCGGGCGCGCGCGCAAATGGGGCATCACCGACCTCAACCGCATCTACCAGCTGGAAGAACTCGCCAAGGGCGACTGCATCTTCGCCGCCACCGGAGTGACCGACGGCTCGCTGCTCGACGGCGTCAAGCGCCGCAAGGACGGGACGATGACCACGCATACCGTGGTGATGCGGGCAAGTTCGGGCACCGTGCGGTGGGTGAAGGGGGAGCACCGGGTTCGTAAGTAGATACATATGTTGACACTTGCGTAGCCTGTGCTATCGCTGCCTCATGGGAGACAGCCATGCGTATGCAAGTGAAAAAATGGGGCAATAGCGCTTCGGTGCGGATTCCGGCATCGATCATGGCGGCGGCGGCTTTGCGGATCGATCAGTTGGTCGATGTCCGCGAGGATCAGGGGCGGATCATTATCGAGCCGGTTTTGGCCCCGGTCTATGAT
>JANONQ010000230.1:0-3522 GCA_031420935.1 Novosphingobium sp.
GGTGATCGAATCGGCGCTCGCCAGCATGGTCTGCGCGACGATGTAGGATAGCGTCGCCACGGTCAGCACCGCTTGGGTGCCCCAGCGCCGGCGCGCCGGGCCGATCACCAGCGCGGCAAGGATCGAGCCGATGCCGAACAGGGCCAGCAGCATGCCGAACTCGACCTCGGTCCCGTGCAGCTGGCTGCGCACCACCGCCGGCAGCAATGCCTGATAGCCGGCGATGCCGAAGCCCAGCACCAGCCCGTGCAGCAGCACTCGGCGGATCGGCGCGGAGGCGGCGCAGAAGCGCAGGCCGGTGGCGATCGCCGGCAGCATCGGCTGGCGTTCGATGGTGCTGGGTTCGGGCTTCCAGCGCAATAGCACGAAGATCGCCGCCGGCCGGCAGATGGCGTTGACAGCAAAGGCCATCCCGACGCTCCAGATCGAAATCAGCAGCCCGCCCACCGCCGGGCCGATCGTGCGCGCCAGGTTGAACGAAATCGTGTTGAGCGCGATTGCCTGCGGCAGGTCGCGGATCCCGACCTGCTGGCGCACCGAGGCCTGCCATGCCGGCGAATTGAGCGCCGTGCCGATGCCGAGGAGCAGCGTCAGCACGAGCAGCAGCATCGGCGATATCACCCCCAGATAGGTCGCCGCCGCCAGCACCACCGAAACCAGCAGCATCGCGTTCTGCGAAGCGAGCATCACCCGCCGCCTGTCGTAATTGTCGGCAATAGCGCCAGCAAGGATGCCGAACACCATGATCGGCAGGGTGGTCGATGCCTGGACCAGCGCCAGCATCCGGTGCGAATCGGTCAGGCTGGTCATCAGCCAGGCGGCGCCGACCGCCTGCATCGTCGCGCCGAGGTTGGAGGTCAGATTGGCGATCCAGATGGCGCGGAAGGTCGAGTAGCGGAATGGCGCCAGCGCTCCGCCGGGCAGCATATGCCGCGATACCCGCGGCTCCAGAGGTGATTCCACATCCGCCATCGCTTGGCGGTTAGGGGGCGGGGATCGCGGCGGCAACCCCCGGCGGCGGGTTCATGAAGGCTGGGGCCCGTTAGGCGGACGGCGGCGCGCGCTTGCCATGGGCGGCGGTCCGGAGCATGTCCGCCGCTGTGAGACACCCGCCGTCGCCCTGCAACAGCATCTGCCGGATCGATCCGGAGGCCGGCTGGTGCCTGGGCTGCAAACGCACGCTCAGGCAGATCGCCGACTGGCCGATGCTGACGTCGCGCGAGAAGCGGGAGATGTTGCGGGAGCTAGATGGGCGGTAAGGCTCGAAGCGAAACTCAGCGCGGATTTCATGGCGGCTTATGCCGACATTGTCGCGGCGCGACGGCACCGCGCTCTCCGGGCTAATTCAACCACCCCATTGCATGGTTTCGGGATCGCCCCGAGTTACCAGCCGGCGCAGCGAGACGCGGGCCAGCCGCTCGACCTCGACCTTGCGCCGCGCCGCCGCCAGCGGCAGCAGCGGTGCGGGACGGACGATTTCGCCGTCATAGCCATCGGCAACGATAACCCCGCAGCTGCCGGGCAGAAACGCATCGCCCTCCAGCGGTGCGCGGTCCAGCCCCGGCGCCAGGCCCCAGAAGAAGCGGTCGCAATAGTCGAGATAATCGGTCCATTTGCCGTCACCCAGCAGGTCCGCCCGGCTGACCTTGATTTCGACGATGACGATGTGGCCCTTGGCGTCGATCCCCATCAAATCCGCCCGCCTGCCGCAGCGCAGCGGCATTTCCGCCAGGCACCAGATGTCGTTGCGGGCAAACAACCGGGCAATGCCGCGCACGACCGCCAGCGCGGCGCGCTGCTCGCATGGCGCGATGATCAGTGATTCGAATCCACCCATGCCCGACAGGTAAGAACAAATTGGCAACTTGCCAAGCCTCGGCGTGTATCCCCTTCGCATAGGTAATTTTGGACTCACGTATAGCACGCCCTATCGCTAGACCAGTGCAATGTTAGGGGGCGCGCACTAATGTCTGACGGTGCTATTTCGATCACTTATGATGGCGGAGACGCCCGTAACAACACTATCGACGCCAAGCTCTTCGGCCAGTCTCTTCAAGGGTTGGACAGGATGGTTTCGGATTGCCTCATCGTGCTTTCGCAGGATCGCTTACCTAAGCGAGGGGAACGCGCTCCACTACTTCTTAAAGCTCGCGAACCAAAAGCCGGTTCGGTCAATGTTCCTCAGTTACTCCAAGAGGCATCCGACATCTTGGGGATTGGGGTGCCAATCCTATCGACAATCGGACCAGAAATTGTCGGCCATTACGTCCGGGCCGTCCTTGACCATTTCACTGGCAAAGACAGCTCCGTGGAGCTCGCGATAATCAAGATGGCAGAGATGCATCGGGTAGCACTAGAAGCGATGGTTCACGTCCAAGGCGATGCGATGAACACCGTAGACCGTATGGACCAGCGCCGTCACGACGAAGCTATGGGAATGCAGGATTTGCTGCGCGCTTCGATTAGGGGAAGCGGATCAGCCGCTGTCGATTACGTTGCGCCGATTGGGCGCTCTGTGGACAAGGCTACCTTCGTCACGGGCGCGCTCCCTGCAATTCTGACCGGCAAGACCGAGGCAGACGCAATCCGTGAATCGCAAAAGCTAGACTGGACGTCGCCCAAGAACGAAATCGTCACCACTGATGGCTTTAAGTTTCACACCAGCGGACTTAGTATCGAAAATCCTGACAGCGACGGCTTCCTTATGGCGGAGGTCAATGACCCGGTATTCGAGCAGGAATCGAATCCCTACACCGTCGCCGCGCAAAAGCGTGCCAGGATTGAGGTTCTGGCCCGGAGGGGATATAAAAACGGGAAGCTGGCGCGGGTGCTAATATTGGACTTCATAAGGGAAACCAATGACCTCACTCCGTAAGGCCCGCGATGCTGGCAAACTCGATCAGTTCGCCAAGGATCACGAAGCCGACGCCCCCGGCGACGAAGAGGCGTTTAATCGCGCTTTGCAGTCAATGGCCGGAAAGTCGAAAGAAGCTCCGGCAGCATCGAAGCCGGATCGTTCCGACGATTGAAGCGGTATTCGAACTCCTTGGCATAGCGGCCAAGGTACTTCGGGCTGACGCTGGTATGCGTGCCTTGTATCGAGCATTTCAGGTGACGCCAGAAGCCCTCGACAGCGTTCACGGTCGCGCCGGTCGTCTTGCAAACATATTGCTCGCGGCTGTGGTTCACCGTGTTGTGCCGATATCCCATGACGCCAAGCCCGCCGTAAGCTTTGTGTTCGTCGGTATGGATGCTTGAAGGCCGCTTCACCGTCGCCCGGATGATCGGCAGCAGGGTGCCACTGGTCCGGTTCGGGACCACATGGGTCACAATCTCCCCGCCGACCTCAAGCATACCGAACACAACCGCCTTCTTGATCGTCGGATCGCCGCCCCACTTGTCGCGCCTAATAACGCCGCCGACGAATGTCTCGTCTATCTGCACCTTGCGGCCAAGTCCTCCAATCGGTTCGTCCCCGTCAACATCTGCCATGTGCTGGCGGATAAGCCCGGCCATGCGCCA
>JANONQ010000231.1:0-2669 GCA_031420935.1 Novosphingobium sp.
ACCCTGTGGCTGCATTTGAAAGTTGCCGAGATGGATGCGCAGCGCGGACAATAGGTGGAGGTTACATATCTCAAGATTGTCTTGGTTGCCTGCCACACCTCGCTCTGACAGAGCGCACGCAATACTTGTAACGGAAAAATCATGGCCAGAACACTGACCCATCTCGAACGGCTTGAAGCTGAGGCGATCCACATCATCCGCGAAGTGGTGGCGGAGACTGAAAAGCGGGTAATGCTCTATTCGGTGGGCAAGGACAGCGCGGTTATGCTGCACCTCGCACGCAAGGCGTTTTACCCCTCGCCGCCGCCGTTCCCGCTGCTGCACGTCGATACCACCTGGAAGTTCCAGGAGATGTACAAATTGCGCGGCCGCATGGCGAAGGAGAGCGGCATGGAGCTGCTCGTCTATCAGAATCCGGAAGCGCAAGAGAAAGGGATCAACCCCTTCGACCATGGCCCGCTCCATACCGATATGTGGAAGACCGAGGGCCTCAAGCAGGCGCTCGACAAGTGGGGCTTCGATGCAGCCTTCGGCGGCGCGCGGCGCGACGAAGAAAAGAGCCGGGCCAAGGAGCGCATCTTCTCTTTCCGCACCGCCAGCCACGGCTGGGATCCCAAGAACCAGCGGCCCGAGCTGTGGAACCTCTACAACTCTAAAAAGGCCAAGGGCGAAAGCATCCGGGTGTTCCCGATCTCCAACTGGACCGAGCTCGACGTCTGGCAATATATCCACCTGAACGACATTCCGATCGTCCCGCTCTATTTCGCCGCCAAGCGGCCGACCTTCGAATGGGAAGGCCAGCTGCTGATGGCGGATGACATCGAAAGGCTGGAACAGGTCATGGGCTACCGGCCTGAAATCACCGAACGCTCGATCCGGTTCAGGACGCTGGGCTGTTTCCCGCTGACCGGCGCGGTTGAGAGCGAGGCGAAGACCCTGCCGGAGATCATCCAGGAAACGCTGCTGACGACCACATCCGAACGCCAGGGCCGCGCCATCGACAAGGATGCGGGCGGCGCCGGCATGGAGAAGAAGAAGCAGGAGGGGTATTTCTGATGTCCGACACAACAGACGCCCCGATCTACGTCACCGAAGCCCTCATCGCCGAGGACATCGACGCCTATCTCGACCAGCACCAGCACAAGACGATGCTGCGCTTCATCACCTGCGGTAGTGTCGATGATGGCAAGTCAACCCTGATCGGGCGGCTATTATATGACAGCAAGATGATCTTCGAGGATCAACTTGCCGCGTTGGAGGCCGACAGCAAACGGGTCGGCACGCAAGGGCAGGAGGTCGATTTTGCGCTGCTGGTCGATGGGCTTGCGGCAGAGCGCGAGCAAGGCATCACCATCGACGTTGCCTACCGGTATTTCGCCACCGAAAAACGCAAATTCATTGTCGCCGATACCCCGGGGCATGAGCAATATACCCGCAATATGGTCACCGGCGCCTCGACCGCCGACCTCGCGGTGATCCTGATCGATGCGCGCAAAGGCGTACTCACCCAGACCCGGCGGCACAGCTTTCTGGCGCACCTCATCGGCATTCGCCACATCGTGCTGGCGGTGAACAAGATGGATCTGGTCGCTTACAGCCAGGACCGCTTTGACGAGATTGTCGCAGAATATCTGCACTTCGCGGCCTCTATCGGCATTGAGCAGATCACCGCCATCCCGATTTCGGGCTTCAGGGGTGACAATATCATCGGCCCCAGCGCAAACACGCCGTGGTATCACGGCGCCAGCCTGATCGAGCACCTCGAAGCGGTCGAAGTCGATGCTTCGCTCGATCAGGCGCGGCCGCTTCGGATGCCGGTACAATGGGTCAACCGTCCCAACCTCGATTTCCGGGGCTTTGCCGGGCTTATCGCCAGCGGCACGGTAAAGCCGGGGGACGCGGTGCGGGTACTGCCTTCGGGCAAGACCAGCACGGTGGCGCGGATCGTCACGCAGGATGGTGATCTGGCCGAAGCTGTGGCGGGCCAATCGGTCACGTTGACGCTGGCGGACGAGATCGACTGCTCACGCGGGGATGTGATCGCCGCTGCCGATGCCCCCCCGCAAGTTGCCGATCAGTTCGAGGCGACGCTGGTGTGGATGGCCGACGAGGCGCTGATTCCGGGGCGCGGTTATTGGCTCAAGCTTGGCACGCAGATGGTTTCGGCCACGGTCCATGCGCCCAAATACACCGTCAACGTCAACACGATGGAACACATCGCGGCCAAGACGCTGGAACTGAACGCCATCGGCGTGGCGCAACTTGCCACTGATAAGCCAATTACTTTTGAACCTTATGCAGACAGCCGGACACTGGGCGGCTTCATTCTGATCGACAAGATCACCAACGCCACGGTTGCGGCAGGGATGCTTCATTTCAGCCTGCGCCGCGCGCAAAACGTCCATTGGCAAGCGCTCGACATCAGCCGCGAAGCCCATGCCAGCCTCAAGAACCAAAAGCCCGCGGTGCTGTGGTTTACCGGACTATCCGGATCGGGCAAATCGACCATCGCCAATCTGGTCGAGAAGAAGCTGCACCGGATGAACCGGCACACTTTCCTGCTCGACGGGGACAATGTCCGCCACGGCCTGAACAAAGATCTGGGATTCACCGAGGCCGACCGCATCGAGAACATTCGCCGGGTGGGCGAGGTGGCGAAGCTGATGGTC
>JANONQ010000232.1:0-3900 GCA_031420935.1 Novosphingobium sp.
CCGTCCAGTTCCGGTGCCTGGTGGAAGCGGCCATGCAGTCGTGCCAGGATATCGAGCTGGGCGCGGGCGAAGTCCCTGTCGACTGGCGTGTCTTCCGAGCAGAATGTGGCCCGATCTCCGAAATCCTCGAACACCACGATCGAGGCGAAGCTTACCGGGTCGTAATTGGCCAGGAAAGCCCTTGGCGCCTCGATGTCGAACAGGGGACGCGCGACGTTGCTGAATGTCACTTCGCACAGCACGCCGCCCGAATGACCGAGCATCTGACGATTGGCGAGGCCGAAGGTGGCCTTGCAGAACACGCTGGCGGGCAGGCCCGCAGCTTCGCCTTGCCGATTGTATCTGAGGTGAATGCGGCGGCGGTTGTTGGTGCCGTCGTCGGCCGGTCCGAGGTGGTGGCCAATCACCGCCGCGCCTGGAACCGCGTGACCCAGGACATCGCTCAGCCAGGCATCGGTGATAGCCTCAAAGGACCGGGGAATGTCCGCCCGGGTCAAGGCGATCGGCGGATCGACCTGTTCCGCTGCGAAGGCAGCGTCGATCTGCTCCGCAAGTGTGTAACTCACTGTTTTTCATGCTGCTGCGATTGAGTTGGGAGCTGAGTCGCCCTCAAACCAGTCAGGCCAGCCAGCGCGGCGGTTCTGTTCGCGGGCGATAGCAAGCTCGTCGGGTGTCGCCATCTCATTGTCCCACCGTTTCAGCGCGGGTTTGATAATCCGCCCGTGCCAGAGCGGCGGGATCAAAGCTGAAAAGAAGCACACGAACACACTTGGCATCGGGATCCATTTCAGATCGGGTTTCAGCTCGTGAAATGCGGCGTAGGTGTTGGTGTGATGATCGGCATGATTGGTGATCTCGAAGCCAAGCACGCGGGAAAGCGGCTTCAGGTGATTCCACACGTGGCGGCGATTGATCGGCGCGCCGTCGAGCCGGATCAGGCCATAGTGCTGGAAGTAGTTGAAGCTCTCGACCCAGAACCGCGCCGCAACCATGCCGCCAAGCGCGACAGCGACTGCGGTCCAGCCACCAATTGCAAAGACGATTGACTGGAATACCACCTGCGCCAGGATCGCCTTCCACAGCCGGTGACCCAGCCCCCAGCGCGCCTTGCCCATTTTTTCCTGATTGTCGCACTCCGAGCCCCAGGCTTCGCGCGTGCTGACAAGCACGGCCTTGGGGGTGAAGGCATAGAGCGAGGTGCCGCGCGGCGCGGTGTCACCGTCGTGCGTGGTTGCGACGTGGATGTGATGGCCAACGACATGTGCGATTTCGCGGGTACAATCGAGGTAGCAGACCTGAACGTAGCGTCCGACAAAGCGGCGCAGCTTGCCGCGCTGGTGGTAAAGTTCGTGCGAAGCAGGAACCAGCGGGATCACACTTAGCCAGGCGCAGGAGGCAATCACGCCGGCATATTCCCAGCCGCTCGCCTCAGGATTACGCGCCACCCACACCGCAGCGAAGAGATAGATCACGGGACCGAGCAGTGAACACAGCCATATCGGGATATCGGCCAGCGACTTATTGCTGATCCGGCGCACGGCGAAATCGTTGGGGAGGATCGAATCGATCAGTCCGAACAGCGGCAGGCTGGCGATACCAAGAAAAACCCAGGGGCCGCCAACCAGAAAGCTGGCGATTACGGCGAGTTGCAACAGCACGCCGAGGTAATAGCGCCCGTAGTCCATTTTCACTCTCCTCTGCCAAATTGGTAAATTTCGCGTGATACTTATACGCAAAATTTGCAGATTGGCAAATCATGAATTACCTTACCTTTTGCAAGACAAGCAGTTGGTCAACGATTATGGGCGCCGGGCAATGAAGATGCGAGATCTCGAGGCGAAGACGGGGGTTAACCGGGAAACAATCCGGGTCTATTTCCGCGAAAGCCTGCTGCCCGAGCCGAGCCGGCCAGCGCGCAATGTTGCCGATTATGGCGACGAACATGTGCGGGCGATCCAGGCAATTCGCAATTTGCAGCGCGATTCGCGGATGACCCTGCCGCAGATAAAGTCTGTGCTGAATGGCGAAAACACCTCGGGCCGCCCGCTGGGTGTGGCAGCCTTCACCCATCTTGAAGAGCTGGTCGCTTCGCGCGTGGGCGTGCAGCAGGGCCTGGTTTCGCTGGCTTCGATCGTCGAGCAGCATCCCAAGGGGCTAGTCGATGCCAAGGAATTGGCCCGTATCGGCATCATCGAGCTGATCGATAGCCCGGATGGCCGGATGCTGAGCGTGACCGACGCTGGGCTGGTCGGCATCTGGGGGCGTATGCGGCTTGCCGGCTTCGATGAAGAACATGGCTTTCCCCCTGGAATTCTTGATTATTATGCTGAAGCTGCGGAGTATGTGGCAAGCAAGGAGGCAAACCTTTTCCTCGAGCAGGTCGAAGGCCGGATTGGCGAGGATGAGGCCGCAGCGATGCTGGAGTTTGCGCTGCCGGCGATGCTCGATTTTTTCGGCATCATCCGCCAGAAGATGTTTCTCAGGAACATCAGCCAGACGACCCGGCAAGGAACGGTGGTTCTTCGGCGCAGGCCAGGCCGGCGCACGCAGAAAGCGTAAGGTTCAGCGGGTCGCCAGTCTTTCGGCGATCCAGTCAGCTTCTATTTGACCGGTGAGTGCCGCGCTTTGTACACTCCAGCCGTTGAGTGGCGTGCTCGACCGCGCGGATAGCCTTGATTGCTTGAAGATCAATGCAGCTTACGCGGCACCTTTCAAGAACGGAATCACCAGTTCGATAAAGCGTTCGCGTTTCTCTATCTGGGTCCAGTGTCCGCATTCTCCGAAGATATGCAGTTCGCTGTGGCGGATCAGCTGATTGAACTTCACCGATTGCTCGACAGGCACGATCACGTCTTCGCGGCCGTGAACGATCAATGTCGGGTGACGCAGGCTGCGTAACGCATCTTCATCGGTGGCCAATGCATCGAGCCAGCGCTGGCGCGGCTCGGGGAACAGGCTGGAGTAGGCTTCCTGCGCGCCGGGACGGATGCTGGCCTGATAGCGCGAGACCACGATTTCTTCCTTCACCAAAGCCGGATCGAAAGCGAACGTGGTCATCAGATCGCGCATGGCCTCGATCGAGGGCTGGTAGCCCCAGACCTTTTTCAGACCCTCGCTAACGGGAAAGACCAGTCCTGCCGAACCCATCAGCACTATCCGCCCGACCCTATCAGGATAGCGCGCCGCCAGCGCCAGGGTAAGCGCGCCGCCGTAGCTGTTACCGATGAAATGTGCTTGCTCGATCCCCAAATTATCCATGAAGCCGATCAGGTGTTCCAGCCAGCGGTCCATATCGAAGCCAGCAATGTCGGGCGGGAAATCAGTATAGCCGAAGCCCAACGTATCGGGCGCGTAGCAGCGGAAATGCCCCGAAAGTTCGGGGATCACGCCGCGCCAGTTGGCGAAGGCGGTTACCCCCGGGCCGGATCCGTGGATCAGGATCAGCGGCTCGCCTGCGCCGGCGACGATATAATTCGTGCCGATGCCGCCAACATCGATGTTCTCGCCGATTTCAGGATTATCGCTCACAAAATTCCCCTGTTCTTATAACATCGTCGTTCCGCCGTTGACGCTGATCACCTGCCCGGTAACGAAACCGGCTTCCCGGCTGGCGAGGTAGGCGACCATGGACGCCACTTCTGCTTCGCTGGCGGCGCGGCCCATCGGGATCACGCCGAGCACTTTATCCACCAGTGCAGGGTTGACCGCACGCACGTCTTCAAGTTGCTGCGTCTGCACTGCACAGGGAGCGACGGTGTTCACGGTAATACCGTCGCGCGCAAATTCGCGGGCGAGGCCTGTGGTCATGCCGTGGACACCGCCCTTGGCGGCATTATAAGCCGCGTGGTCGTGCAGCCCGTTGCGCACCGAATCCGCGCCGATGTTGATCAACCGGCCGTA
>JANONQ010000233.1:0-13313 GCA_031420935.1 Novosphingobium sp.
CCCTGGATCGGGGCGTTGATCGCGGCGCGTTCGCTGCCCTGGCGTTCGGCCTGGTTCTTCGAATTGATCCGCGGGAACCAGGTCTTGCGGCCGAACAGGGTCTGCGAAAAGCCGCATTCGCGCACGCTTTCCAGTGTTGCGTGGATGTAATTGCGAATGCCGGGAAAGCGGTCGAAATAGCGGTCGATCATCGCCTGCGCCTCTTCGGCGGTTACGCCTAACCGGCCCGCCAGCCCCCAGCGCGAAATGCCGTAGAGGATGGCGAAGTTGATTGTCTTGGCCCGCCCCCTTGTGTCGCGGTCGACCACGCCGAACATCTCCAGCGCGGTGCGGGAATGAATGTCCTCACCCGCCGCGAAGGCTTCCTTGAGGGCGGGCACATCGGCCATATGCGCGGCGAGGCGTAGCTCGATCTGGCTGTAGTCGGCGGCGAGGATGACGTGACCCGGCTCGGCGACGAAAGCGTCGCGGATTTGCCGGCCGATCTCGGTGCGGATCGGGATGTTCTGCAAATTGGGCTCGGTCGATGACAGTCGCCCGGTCTGCGCGCCGGCAAGCGAGTAGCTGGTATGCACCCGGCCAGTGTGCGGATTGATCGCGGCTTGTAGCGATTCGGTGTAAGTCGAGCGGAGCTTGCTTAGTTGCCGCCAGTCGAGCACCCGCGCGGCCATTTCGACGCCTTGCGCCGCCAGCCCCTCGAGAATGCCGACGTCGGTCGAATATTGCCCGCTCTTGCCCTTGCGGCCGCCCTTCAGGCCCATCTGGTCGAACAATATATCGCCTAGTTGCTTAGGGCTGCCGATGGTGAAAGGCGTGCCGGCGAGCGCATGGATCTGGCCCTCCAGCGCCGTGATCTCCACGCCGAATTGCGCCGATAAACCGGCCAGCCGCTCACGGTCGACCTTGATGCCGTGCCGCTCCATCTGCGCCACCCCCGGGATCAGCGGGCGGTCCACGCGCTGATAGACGCGGGTCGCACCTTCTTCGGCCAGGCGCGGCTTGAGCAGCCGGTGCAGTCGCCAGGTGACATCGGCATCCTCGGCGGCATAGCGCGTTGCCCGGTCGAGTGGCACTTCAGCGAAGGATATCTGCTTCTTGCCGCTGCCGCAAAGGTCTTTGTAGGTAAGGCAGGCATGGCCCAGGTGGCGGCGCGCCAGTTCGTCCATGCCGTGCCCGCCGCCGATCCCGTCCTCGCTCCGCCCGGCATCAAGATCGAAGCTCATCACCATCGTATCGTCGATCGGCGCGACCATGATGCCGCCCGCCCGGGCCAGCAGGTTGATATCGTATTTGATGTTCTGGCCGACTTTGAGCACCGCATCGCTCTCCAGCAGCGGCTTGAGCCGGGCCAGGGCGAGCGCAGGATCGATCTGCGGCGGCCGCTCGGCGAACATGTCGGTGCCGCCGTGGGCGAGCGGGATGTAACAGGCGTCATTTGGTCCCAGCGCCAGGCTGATGCCGACGAGCTCGGCCCGGATCGCATCGAGCGCGGTGGTCTCGGTGTCGATCGCCACCAGCCGGGCGGCGAAAGCGCGGGCGATCCAGGCGTCGAGCGCCTCGATGGTCTGGACGCAGACGTAGGCATCGAGGTCGACCGGCGGTATCGCCGGCAGCGGCTGGCGCGCCGCGCCGGCCGGGGGCGCCGCAGCTGGCGTTACCGGTTTCGCCGGATCGAGCTGGTTCGCCCGGTCGGGGCTGCCGCTGCCTGCGCCCAGCCGCCGCAGCAGGCTGGTGAAGCCGTGCTTGGTGAGGAATGCAGCCAGCGGATCGGGCGGGATCGCGGTCAGCGCAAATTGCTCGATCGGGATTGGCAGGTCGCAGTCTTCCTTGAGCTGCACCAGCACCCGGCTGAGCCGCGCCATCTCCGCCTGGTCGATCAGGCTGTCGCGCAGTTTGGACGGCTTCATCGCCGGAGCCGCGGCGAGCGCCGATTCGAGATCGCCATATTCCTGGATAAGTTTGCTCGCGGTCTTCGGCCCGATGCCGCGGATGCCGGGAACATTGTCGACCGAATCGCCCATCAGCGCGAGGACATCGCCAACCTTTTCCGGGAGAACGCCGAATTTCTCGACCACTTCGGCAACATCGATGCGCTGGTTCTTCATCGTATCAAGCATGTCGATGCAGCCGCCGCCGCTGCCGTCGTCTAACTCGGCGCATTTGCCAACCAGCTGCATCAAATCCTTGTCGGACGACACGATCGTCACGTCCCAGCCGCGCCGCGTTGCTGCGCGGGCGTAGGAGGCGATGATATCGTCTGCCTCGAGATCGTCCTCCTCGATGCAGGCGAGGCTGAAGGCGCGGGTGGCATCGCGAATCAGCGGGAATTGCGGCACCAGATCTTCGGGCGGCGGCGGCCGGTTGGCTTTGTATTGATCGTACAGCGTGTTGCGGAACGAGGTGCCGGCCTTGTCGAGAATCACCGCGAGATGCGTCGGGCCGTCCGCTTTGTGCAGATCTTCGGCAAGTTTCCACAACATTGTCGTATAGCCATAGACCGCGCCGACCGGGATGCCGGCGGGATCGGTGAGCGGCGGCAACCGGTGATAGGCGCGGAAGATATAGGCCGATCCATCGACCAGATAGAGGTGGTTTTTCGGCTGCATTGCGCCTCCTAGCAAAGGCCGGCCCGCCGCGTCAGCCCGCCCCACAAGAATTATCCCGCAGTTTGGAACCGCCATAGCTTTGACACATTCTCCGGCTGTGAGGTAACTGGGGAAAGCTGAGTTTCCTCCCGCCTGCGCGACTAGCGCTTGCATCCTTTTAGCAACGTGGCTAATTGAGCGTGAAGTCTACCGATGAGGTAGGCTTTACCGCGCGGCCTTGGGCCGGGCTTGGTCCACTCGCTGTTCAAGGATTAGTTACATGCGCAAGATCGTTTTCGCTGCTGCCATTGCCGGCGCCGCTCTCTCTCTCGCCGCTTGCTCCAATAAATCGACCGACGAAGCTGCAGTTGCTGCCAGCGACGCCGCTGTTGCCGCTTCCGACGCCGCTGTTACCGCTTCTGGCGCCGCTTCCGACGCCGCTGCCGGTGCTGTTGCTGGTGCCAGCGACGCCGCTGCCGGTGCTTCCGCCGCTGCGACCGATGCCGCTGCGGACGCCGCTTCGGCTGCTTCCGACGCTGCTGCTGCCGCGAGCGACGCCGAAAAGAAGATGTAATTTTCGCCTCTGGCGAAAATCAGGATTGGGCGCGTGGACCAGGGGTTCGCGCGCCCTTTTCTTTTCAAACAGAGCTGCAAACGGATCTGGGAGCCGATGTCACGCTGTATCTCGCTGCTTGACCTTCACCGCCGGGTTGCCCTGATAGATGCCGTCCGCTTCGGTATCGCGGAACAGCGCCCCGCGGGCGCCCAACACCGATCGCGCTGCCATCGTCACGCCCGGTCCAACAAAAGCTTCCGCCGCCACCCAGCATCCCGGCCCGATCGCTATCGGCCGAACCACCAGCTGGAAGTGGGGATCGCGCACATCGTGCGTGCTGGCGCAGATATGCGCGCGCTGGGAGACCACCGTACGCTCGCCGACAGTAATCCGCCCCTGGTTGTAGAGCCGGACACCCGGCCCAACCATAACATGCGGACCAAGTTCGAGATTGGCGGGCAGCCAGATTTTGACACTGGCATAAACCATCGCGCCCGGCCCGATGCGCGCGCCGAATGCGCGCAGAACCAGCCGCCGCCAGCCATGCAGGGGCGGCGGGGTCCAGCGGGCGAGCAACAGCCAGGCCGCCGTCCAGAGCAGCCGCACCAGGCGGTTGCCCAGCGAAAAGGCGGGTCCGCCTTCGAGCGGCCTGGTCTTGCGGGCGTCAAGCGGGTGTCTTGATTCAGCCATAGCATACCATGCGACAAGCAGCGCACCTTGCGTTAAGCGGAAACCGATTTGTGCCGACAATATGAGGATGCAACGGTGATTTGTCCTGGATAATGAGCGGCGCTTTGTAGGCATCCGTTTTGACGCTTGTCGAGGTACCCAGTGCTGCGAACCCGAAATGCATTGGCTAGTAAGAGAGGCGAAGGATGATGGCAGACGCTAGCAGGACCGTGCTGGTTACCGGCGGGGCGGGATTTATTGGCAGCCACACCTGCAAAGCCCTCAGCCGCTTGGATTTCCTTCCCATCACCTACGACAATCTAAGCACCGGCCATGCCGAAGCGGTACGGTGGGGGCCGCTATATCATGGCGATGTCAGGGATGTGCTGCGGCTGACCGAGGTGTTGAAGGAAACGCAGGCTGTCGCAGTGATGCATTTCGCAGCCTCCGCATATGTCGGCGAATCGATGACCGACCCACAAAAATATTATCGGAACAATGTCGGCGGCATGACGGCGCTGTTGGACGCATTGAATGTGACTGGGGTCAATGCGCTCGTTCTCTCAAGCTCCTGCGCGACTTACGGAGAGCCTGAGGGCTCCCCGATCGATGAGGAGACACCACAACGGCCAATCAATCCCTATGGGCGGACCAAGCTGATTTGCGAAGAAATGATCAGAGATTTTGCCCGAGCTAAATCCCTGAATTACGCAATATTACGCTATTTTAACGCAGCCGGAGCCGATCTGGACGGAGATCTTGTCGAACACCACAGTCCCGAGACGCATTTGATCCCATGCATCCTAATGGCAGCGCTAGGACTCAGCCAGGAAATACAGATATTCGGCGATCAATATCCAACGCCTGATGGAACGTGTATTCGAGATTTCATTCATGTTGCAGACCTCGCGGAAGGCCATATCCTCGCGCTAAATAGCCTGTTGAGCGGACATAAATCTCTCACGGTAAATCTCGGTACCGGTCGCGGGAGTTCCATTCTCGATGTGATCCGCGCCTGCGAGGCATGTGTCGGGAACGGCATTCCGAAACGGGTTGTGGCCGGGCGCACAGGCGATCCCCCGATACTCATCGCCAATGTTGCACGCGCTCAGGCGATCCTGGGTTTCAAGCCAAACCATTCCGATCTGTCGACGATCGTCAGGTCCGCTTATACTGCCTTGCAGAAAGTCCACGGCCGCGATGCAGCTGGTTTGTCCGCGCGCGCGACAGTCGGAGTAATCTAATTGGCCACTTGCGGGCAGGCTTACCCGCGCTATCTTGCGGCGATGCTCGCGGCAATCGCCGAACTGTAGATTTGCGACCACTGGTTTGCGACCGTCCGGGGGGCGAAGGTGGTGGTCGCCAGGCGTTGCGCATTCCTCGCCATGCCGAGCCATTGCGGCGCATCGGTTGCAAGCGCGATTTCCAGGGAATGCCTGACCGCTTCGGCGCTGAACCCGCATTCAATCGCCGCGCCTTCGGCAAATCCCTCGGGAAGATTGCATTCCCGGGTCATGATCGTTGGCGTTCCAGCCGCCCAGGCCTCAAGGATCGCAAACGGCATACCCTCGCTATGGGTTGGGAGGACCATGAATCTGGCGGATTCGAGTAGCTGCTTTTTGTCATCGCCGAATATCGGACCGATAAATTCCGCCGTTGGCGGGCCATGTGCGATGGCCTTGCGCAATTCGGCGACATGGCCATCGTCGCCCCAACCGGCAATCGTCAAGCTGGCGCCGTTCGCCGGAGCAAGCTGCTTCCACGCCGCGACCAGGGCCAGCACGTTCTTCTTGGGATGGATCCGGCCGACAAATACAAAGTGAGGCGACCGCGCGACCGGCGGCGCGGAGATTTCCGAAGCTGTCGCGTTGGGTATGACAATGCTGTCGGTGCGTCCGCACGCACGCTGGATATCTTCCGCCTCGCGCCGTGACAGAGCGTGAAAGGCATAGGCACGCCGCCAGCTCTCATATTCATACCCGATCCTGGCAAGAGCTTTTTTCCATCGTCCCCGTGCGGTGATCCAGGGATCCAGCATTCCTTGCGGGGTGATCAGATAAGGCTTGCCCGTATGGCGGGCCCAGACCGCACCGGCACGAGAGGGATACATCCAGATGCCTTGCTGGTGTAAACAGTCAAGCTCAGCGCCGATCATTGCCCTGGGCAAGCCCGGAGCAAATGCGATCTGGGCAGGACCATACATCCGGCACGCCACCACCTTGCTCGGGGCGAATCGTCCGCGATCCTGTTCGGTGAACTTGTCTGCCGGCGCAAATATCACCGCTTCGCCGCCCAGCGAGCGGACAATCGCCGCCTGCGTGATCACCGCTTCGGTCACGCCTGCCCCGAGGCGGGATGCCCAGGAGGTCAGCATTCCTATTCGTTTCCCACGCAGGGTTTGTACGGGTACTGTGTCAGGCATCGTCGGGCGAACCCATCCTGCCGGCACGGTCCCTGCGGAACGGCCGCCGTGTCAGGCGGGCGCGGGCAAGTTGCGCCCGGGTCTGGCGCGGCAAAAGCGGCGCCGCGGTTCCCGTAGGTCTGCTGTCAGCCCTGCGGAGCCGTTGTCGCCACGATACCTGGAGCGGTGAGAATACTTTGTCAAACAGCAGCCACAAACCCACCGGCAACAGGGTAAAAAGCGACATCTTGCCGATCGTGGTCAAGATGCCATCCCGGAAAATTTGCAGCGCCAGCGCGAACAGGAGCGCATAGATTATCACCACATAGGGATTTTTAGAATTCCGTACGAACCAGTTGTACAGCCAGCCGAACATCGCACCGAACAACCCGCACCAGACCATGACCCCGAGCCACCCCGCCTGGTACCACCCGGCGCCAGGCAAGGAATAGGTCATGCCGATCGGGCGACCGTAATCGAACAGATAGAAATTCTGGATTGGCGCACCGATTGGCTTGTTCGGCCACAGAACGCGCGGGACCGGTTCGGTAAACATCTGCAGGTTCATCACAAAGTAGTCGTAGCTGCCGGATCGCTGCGGGATGACGTAGACAAGATATTCGAAGAACTCGAGATTGGCGTAGTCCATCGGCTCTAGGAACCGCATGCCCGCGTTGTTCACTGTTGCGCCCGATGACTGCAGGCCCATTGCCTCGCGAATCTGCGACCCACGATCAAGCACCACGGTCGAGAACGCCAACCAGGCGACAGCGAAAAGTCCGATCAGCTTGAGATTAACCCAGCGCGCGCGAATGTAACAGGCATAGAGGCCGGCAGTGGCGATGATCGCGATGACGAATGGCCAGCGTGAGCCGGTGCTTGCCTGGGCCACAATGAAAAGCACTAGCGGCAATAGGGCGACCAAACGGAATCGACCTAACCAGGCGAGCAGCACGACGACCGGGATCAGCATCTGATGGAGGTTGTCGCGGTAGCCGTTCGATACAGTGTTCACCATAATACCCGTCGCTCGGTCCACAACCATCGACCATTCGCCGGCACCACGTGCCCGCATGGTATCGTACATGATGTAACTTGCCAGCGGCACGACGATCAGCAGCATGATAATGAGGCCACGCGAAACCTGCGGCGGCTGGGCGATGCGACTATGCTTGAGATTGTCAAAGGCGAGATTGCCGAAGCGATTTATCGCCAGGAAGAAGCAGACAAATCCAAGGTCAGCTGCGAGAAGAACAGTTAGCTTGTCGGACAACGCCGGCCTGAATTGGTAGAGCACGTAGATGGCGTCATACTCTCTGTAATACGCCAGCGCAGGCCTGATGACAAAAAGAATGCCATGAAAAAAGCTGTACGCGGTGAAAGGATGAAGAATCGACGCATAGGGCTTCGAGAGATAGTACGCTGTCAGCGCAATCCAGAGCGCCAGGCCAAACAGCAGCGTCACGTCATAGAGTGCGATCACACGAAATCCTCACTGCCTGCGAATTGATCGGAGCGCGAGGCCAGGCCGTTCAGGTGGCATAGCGCGTCTGCGGTCCGGCGCCAGTACGGCGCGGCAGGCACCGCATGGCCGCTGCGGGCATTGGCAACGGCATGCGCCAGACTGCTGGTGCCAAACAGGCTGCTCACCAGTCGCGGATTACCGACCATGAAGGTGATTGCGGCATCATGGGGCGTGGGCGCCAGAGCTTCGAGTTCCCCGCGCAGGGCGCGCGAGCCCAGAAAACTTCGCGGATTGTGCCGTAGCATACGCAGCAGATACCACAGATTGCCGCGGCCCGGTCGCAGGAATCGCCATGGATCGAAGGCGGATCGGCCCAGTGCGGTGCCGGAAAAAACAAGCTTGCCCGCTGCATGCAGGGTCTCGCTGACATCCCAGTTGCGAAAGTCCGCAACATTGAGCTGCAGCATCGCCGCGTCGATCGGCGAGCAGGCAACACGGGTGAGCACGGCGTTGTCGAAGCTGTTGACCCCAGAAAAGCCGATCAAGCCCTCCGCTTTCATATCCGCGAAGAAGCCATACACCGCATCGTTGAGGTCGGCGAGTGCCGGACCGTGGAGATAGAGGACGTCGACTCTCGCCAGGCCGAGCCGGCGCAGGCTGTCGCGAAAGCTGCGCTCGATCGGCGCTCTGGAAAATCCCCGCACCAGTCGGCCATCGACCAGATTGGTGCCCACCTTGGTGGAAATGACGAAGCTGCCGGCGTCCCTGCCGGCGAGGAAAGCACCCAGCCGGCGCTCGCCCAGACCCTTGCCGTAACTTGGCCCGGTGTCAAAATGGTTGACCCCTTCGGCCGCCAGAGCCGCGAGCAGCGCAGCAGCCCGCTCCTCCACGAAATTTGGCGTGGCCCACAGCGACGAGCAGCCGAAGCCGAGCGCGGAGATCGGCTTGCCGTCCGGCAGCTGGCGCCACCAGCGATCCGTGACGCCCGGGGTCATGGCCGGCGGCGCCGCGCCTCGGTCAACCCTCGAACAGCGCGGATGGCGCGCATGGTCAGCCCATCGCGGTGCGGATCGCCGGCATGGAGCAGCAGCGTCGCCCGCAGCTGGCCGGGCGCGCAAGCGAGATTGCCGTGATAGCTGCGGTAACCCCAGAACAGGTAGATATTTCCGGGCACCAGCGTCTTGATCTCGTACCCGCTGCCGCTCGCCACCCGCCTGGCCGCGCGCGCCCAGGCGAAGCGGTTCTGCAGCGCGGCCTTCTCGGCAAGGTTCGCGGCCAGCGAACGGCCGATGGTGCGGCGATTGGGAAACACCACCAGCTCGCCGGTGTGGCCAGCCGGACCCTCGGGAATGTGGATCGGCACCAGCAGGGTGATGACGCTGGCGTCGTAATGGAACTCGCCCGAGCCGTGGCTGCCGTTCCCGCCGGCAACGACGCGCACGACGTCGTAAAAGCCGTCTGCGCCGGGGGCGGGCGGACAGGCGTGGCGCACCAGCCGGTTTGCCAGATCGCGCAGTTCCGGATCGCGGGCAACTTCGCCGAATGGGAAGCGCACATCCCGGCTCGGACGGATCAGCGAAAAGAATTTCGCGCCATGCTCGCCGATCGCCAGCGCGATCGCCGCGCGGGCGCGATCCAGCCAGTCGGTCGATATCGCCCCTTCGATGCAGGCAAACCCGTCCCGGTCGAGGCGCGCGGCGAGGCGCGGCGCCAGCGCATCCAGCGGCGGCAGGCTGACCGGTGAAATGCCGGGACTTGGGGGAGGGGCAATTGCAGGCTCGGTCATATCGCCGGGGATCCGGTTCCGGGATCAGGCGACATCGTCGGCAGCGGCCAGCCGGATTTCGCCACTCAGGCGCTGCCCGCCAAGCGGTTGTCCGCCTGTGCGCGATCGGGGCCCGGCATCATGTTGCGGAAATAGGCGATGGTCCTCACGAGACCCTCGTTAAGCCGCACGGATGGTGCCCAGCCAAGCAAGTCACGCGCCTTGGCGATATCGGGCTGACGCTGGCGCGGGTCGTCGGGCGGCAGCGGGTGGAACACCAACCGCGAGGAACTGCCGGTCATCGCGATCACCAGCTCGGCGAGCTCGATCATCGAGAATTCGCCCGGATTGCCCAGATTAACCGGGCCAGTGACCGCGTCACCGGTCGCCATCATCGCCATCATCCCGGCCACGAGATCGTCGACATAACAGAACGAACGCGTCTGCGTGCCCTCGCCAAAGATGGTGATGTCCTCGCCGCGCAGCGCCTGGACGATGAAGTTGGACACTACGCGCCCGTCGTTGGGATGCATGTGCGGTCCGTAGGTATTGAAAATCCGCACCACCTTCACCGAAATTCCGTGCTGGCGGTGATAATCGAAGAACAGCGTCTCAGCGCAGCGCTTGCCTTCATCGTAGCAGCTACGCACGCCAATGGGGTTCACATTGCCCCAGTATTCCTCGACCTGCGGATGGATATCCGGATCGCCATAGACCTCGCTGGTCGAAGCCTGGAGGATCGGCACGCGCAGCCGCTTGGCCAGGCCCAGCATGTTGACGGCGCCGATCACGCTGGTCTTGATGGTCTGCACCGGATCGAACTGGTAATGCACCGGAGAGGCCGGGCAGGCGAGATTGTAGATCTCGTCGACCTCGACAAACAGCGGAAACGTCACGTCATGGCGCATCAGTTCGAAATTCGGATGGGTCAGCAGTCCGCCGATATTGGCCCGGGTGCCAGTAAAAAAATTATCGACGCACAGCACGTGATGCCCCTGCTCGATCAGCCGCGCGCACAGATGCGAGCCAATAAAGCCGGCACCGCCGGTAACGAGAACCCGCTTCTGGATCGAATAGCGGGGCGGCCGCTGGTTCGCCGTCATGCGGTGTTACCTGCTGAACCGAAAGCCGTCATGCGCTGCCTCGCTGTGGTTCCTGCCCAAGTTCCCCCAGGAAGCGGGCGATCTGCCGGGCCGCCGGCTGCGCGCCCGGCTCCAGCAGCGTTTCAGCCGCATCGGCCAGCCGCTCGACATCGCCCATCCAGGCGCGCCTGTGCGAAGCCTCGACCATGGCCCGCCAGAGCGTTTCATTTTCCGCGAGGTTGGTCATGGCGCGGGCCAGTCCTTCGATCGAGCCATTCTCCAGCACATAGCCGTTAACCAGATTGCGCACCAGCGCATCGCGCGAGCCGACGGGGCCTGAAAGGATCACCGGCAGGCCAAAGGCAAGCGCTTCATTGACCACCAGGCCCCACTGCTCCACCGAACTGACGAGCACCAGAGCCAGCGCATCGGCCAGACGCCGGGAAACCTCCTGCGCACCCAGGAAACCAGGAAAATCCACGGTGCCGGCGATTCCCAGCTCGCCCGCCCGCTTCCGGATCGCACCCTCGAGCGGGCCGGAGCCGACCAGCACCAGCCGGCGCGGCGGCGCGCCGGTGGTTTGCGCATAAGCGCCATAACCTTCGATCAGTTCGAGCAAATTCTTCTTCTCGACGAAGCGCCCGACAAAGATGAAGGGGCGCGCTGCAAATGCGGTCCCGTCCGGCGCCAGCGCCCCGCCGCCTTGCGCCCTGACCCGCTCGATGCTGACGCCGTCGTAACCGGGCAGGACCTTGCGCCGCCGGAAGCCGAGCATCCGCAGATAGTCCATGTGCCGCCGTCCCCCGACAATGGCCGCGCAATAAGGGGCCAACGCCAGCGACTTGAACAGTTCGAAGCCGAGCCTGCGCGGAGAATCGTCGAATTTGGATTCGCTCAGCAGCACCACCCGGACGCCCCAGAGCCACAGGAGCCAGGACAGCGCGATGACATCGGGCTGGTCATAGCCAATACCGACGAATACCATCCGGCTGCGGCGCAGCAGCCTGAACTGGGCAGCCAGCCGGTGCCAGCGCGGTATGCCTTCATACGAGCGCCCGGCGAACAGGGTTACCTTGCGCGCGCCAGCGATAGCGCCTGAAGCTTCCCAGGCATAGAGCGCGGAACTGGAGGCGACTTCCACAGCGAGCACCTCGGCACGGCCATCCAGCCGGCGGGCCACGGCTTCGCAGCGATCCACATGATAAGCCGCGAATTGCGACCATAGCAGGGCGATGGTCGGCAGGCGATTACTTGGCATCGGGCAATCGTTCATCCAGGCTGGAACTGGGGCGAGGCGGCTTCCGCGCCTCACTTCGTGGCCGCTTCGCGCCGCCAGAGCAAGTGGCGTGACATCGGTAGACCCTGCTCTTAAGTCGGCCAGAATGAAAATCGGAGTATTCCATCCTGGCACGCAGCATAGTTGGCAAACCGCATCGGCGCTGCAGCAGCTGCAAAAGCTAGCCTGGTATGCCACTTCGATCTTCTATCAGCCTGATCGGTTCCCCTACCGGCTGGAGAAAATAGTTCCGGCACCGCTCGCGGCCCGGTTGAACGCCGAATTTCGCCGCTTTAGCCACCCTCAGCTCGATCCGGCCCTGGTCCGCACCGCGGGATTGGCGGAGTGGTTCGAGCGGTTGGCCGCGCGCGCCGGCCGGCACGAACTCGCCCGAAAAATTGATGCGTTCGGCAACCGCCGGTTTGTTAGCACGCTAGCCGCGGACATCCGCAGCGCCGAACCCTTCGCCCTGTGGGGCTACAATGGCAGTTCGCACAGCACCTTCGCGCTGGCCAGGCAGTACGGCCGAACCTGCATCCTCGATCGCACGAATGGCGATTTCCGCATCTACAACGCAATGATGGCCAACATCCGCGAGCGCTATGGGGAGTGGTTTCTGCCGTCCGAACGCGCCGTTCCGGATGCAGCAATTGCCCAGGATGACCGCGAATATGCGCTGGCCGATGCAATTCTTGTCGGCAGCCCGTTCGCGGCGCAGACGATCCGCGACGCAGTGAGCGATCCGGCGATCCACGCGAAGCTGAGGGTGCTCGAATACGGCTTCGACGAGGCACTGTTCGCCGGCATGCCTGAGCCGACATCTGTGGACCGCTCCGCGCCCGTCAAGTTCCTGTTTCTCGGCCTCGTTATTCCACGTAAGGGTATCCACCATGTGCTTGAGGCGATTTCACGCATCCCCCCGTCGATGGCGGAATTGACGATCGTTGGCGATATGAAAGTTCCCCGGCACATCTTTGCTCGCTACGCGGATCGGGTCACATTCCGGCCAACAGTGGCGCGCGCCGATGTTGCGAAAATCATGCAGGAGCATCATGTCCTGGTGCTGCCAAGCTACTTCGAAGGCGCCGGAATCGTGCTCTACGAGGCGTTGGCGGCTGGCTGCGCCCTGATCCAGTCAGATCGCTGCGCCCTGGCCGTAACGCCCACCACCGGACTGCTCCTCGAAACGCCCGACACCGACGCCCTCCATGCCGCTATGATGACCGCTATCGAGGATCGTGATCGGCTCGATTGGTGGCGATCAAATGCCCAGGCATCCGCGCAGCGGTTCACATTCGCCCGCTACCGAGACAACATTGCCGAATTTCTGCAGGATTTGGGCCTGTGATGTGCCGGGTCATGGACTGAGCCTCCCGCCATCCTTATCAGCGGTGTGAGTTCGTTCACCGGCGCCAACGCTCGCTTTGCCCGCGCGATCGTGATTTGGCTGGCATTGGCCGGGATGGTCATGGGTAAATCAGGTCAAGCGGTACCTTGTCCAAAAAACCCGCGAT
>JANONQ010000234.1:0-3866 GCA_031420935.1 Novosphingobium sp.
GAGCTGGATCTGCTGGCGGCGCCGGGCGAGCGCGGCATAGCCGCCATAGCCATCGACCTGCAGGATGCCGGCAAAATCGCCGAGATGAGCCTCAGGCCGCTCGCCCTTGCGGTCCGGGGCATAGACATAGGCGACGATCGGCGGATCGCTGCCGCCCCACGGCCGGTCATCGCGGGCATAGGCCCATAGCTGACCGGTCTTGGTCCTCCCGCGCCCCGGATCGAGCACCGGTGCCGTGGTCTCGTCGGCGAAGAGGCGTTCTGATCGTCGCAGCCGTTCCAGCACATGATCGCGCAACGGTCGCAGATACCAGGCTGTCCGGCCGACCCAGTCGGCCAGCGTCGAGCGGTCGAGCTGGATGCCCTGGCGAGCGTAGATCTGCGCTTGCCGGTACAGCGGCAAATGATCGGCGCACTTGGCGACCAGAACCTGAGCGATCAGCGCCTCGGTGGGAATGCCGCCTTCGACAATCCGCGCCGGCGCCGGCACCTGGACAACCGCGCCCTCGCACGAGCGACAGCCAAAGCGCGGGCGGCGCGTGAGCGCTTCGATCACTGCAACGATGACGCCAGCATCGGCCCCACGGCCGATCCTCACCGCCACACCATCGATCTCCAACTCCACGGCCGCCGCCGCCAAGCGGTGCCGCCGGCGGGCGCGACGTACCGGAGCAGGAGCTGGAAAAGCGCCTGGCTCGATTACCGCAGGCACAAACGTCGTCGCATCGGGCTCTGGTGGAAGGACCAAATCCTCATTCCCAAGGCGGTTGCGCAAATCCCGCCGCCACGCATACACCTGCGATGGATCAAGCCCGTGTCGGCGCGCAACGGCGCTGACCCCCTGGTGCCCCGAATAGCACTCCGCGACGATCGAAGCCTTCACCTCCGGCGGCCACTCCCGCCGCTTGCCCCCGCCCGTGAACACCTCGAACCGCTGCACGCCTCTGCTCACAGGATCATCACCCGAGATTATCATAGTAGCAGCGCCTCGCCCAATCAGGCCACCGAGACTCGGCGCTGCGCTTCAAGCGCGCAAGGTGGGCGCGCGACAGCGCTTACGTCGGCGCTACCGGCAGGGTCGGAACGGGCATTGGGCGAGTCCGTCGGCGACAAGGTGGGCTTCAGGCTCGGCTTACGCGATCCCGGCCGCGTTCCCGCAGGCTTCGCGTCCGTGCCGTTCGATCTGGCGCGTCCGCCGACCTACGCGGTGGCGCTCGGCGGCGTGTCGCGCCCTCTTTCTGCTTTTCCCGCCGCAACTGAGCGACGGGAACAAGCGGATCGCCGAACCGCACGTTCGCGGACCTCAGGTGAAAATTTGTTCGTCGTCTTGCTCACTACCGGAGCTCGATAAATCTCGTTCTTTGCCATCAGCGCCCACACGGTGCGCGCCATCTTGTTCGCAAGCGCAGTAATGACCAGCATCCTTGGCTTGCGCGCTAGCATCCGCGCCAGCCATGAGCCTTGGGGTGCGCCGCGCCTTGTCGCCTGACACACAACCGCGCTGGCCCCGATGATGTGGAGCCTGCGCAAGGTTCGCTCTCCCATCTTCGAGGTGGCACCCAGCCTCTGCTTGCCGCCGGTTGTTTTTTGGAGCGGTGTCAGCCCGAGCCAAGCCGCAAAGTCCCGGCCCTTGCGGAACACCTCTGGCGGCGGCGCAAGCGCGGCAAGGGCAGTCGCCGTGATCGGGCCGATACCGGGGATGGTCATCAACCGGCGCGGGACATCTTCGGTCCTAGCGCGTCTGGCGATCTCCTGGTCGAGCAGCTTCACTTGGCTCTCAAGCACCGCGATGATGCCCGACAACACCCGGAGCATCGCCCGCGCTGCCCCAGGCAGTTCGCAGACCGGGCTTTCGATCATGTCTATCAGCTTGGAGACCTGGCCAATGCCTTGGCCGGTAATCAATCCATATTCAGCCAGATGGCCACGAAGCGCGTTGATGTTCTGGGTCCGCTGCCGCACCAGAAGATCGCGCGTGCGAAAGATCGTCGCGCTCGCTTGAGCCGCTTCGCTCTTGACGGCGACGAACCGCCTCGCCGCACGCCTCCATCGCCACCAAGCAGGGTGGCTGCGCTGCGAAGAATGCCAGCACCTTGTGCCGCCGTAATGTCTTGCGGAATACCACGGACCCAGACCTATTTGCACCGTGAGCCTGGAAAACTAGCTTTGCCAAATGCAGACCGATAGTGGTAATTTCTCCCATGGACGCCTCCTTCAAGTGGTGTGCAACACCTCCACTTTGGCACATCAAGGCCGTCGGGGGGCGTCGAAAGATGACCCTAGACTCCTGACATCAACAATGGACAACAAAAATGCGGACGATGCTTTTACCTTTTGCAAGTGATGAAACGGATAAGTCGGACGCCACTATAGGACTAACGCTCGCGGCCAAATTGAATGTCCGCCCCACGTTCCTACTTCTCCGTCCGAGACTGGATGGACTTCCGATTTATGCGCATTTGGTCGGCACGGCGGGCTACGCAGCCATGCTATATGACTTGCAGAGCCACACGGAATTGCGAGAAGCATCCGTCAAAGAGGAACTCTCCAGCGCTTGTAAGGAGCGTGGCTTGAAACTTGACACGGATGGTCGAGCTCAAGGAGACGCTGACGTATTTTTCGTGGCTTACGAAGGCGATCCCGATGAAGCGATCAGACGGCTCGCCGCAGTTCACGACATGGTCGTTATCCCGCGATATTCGCGGCCCGACGAGGCGCTCGAGGTGTCCTCGCTGCTCAAGAGCGCGCTGGAGTATTCTGGTCGGCCGATCCTCGTCGTTACGGACGGTGTGGCGGATGACTTCGGGTCGATGATTGCCATTGCCTGGAACGGCAGCACGGAAGGAGCACGTGCCGTAACCGGCGCGTTGCCCCTTCTAAAGCAAGCGAAGGGGGTAACCATCTTTACAGTGGGTACGGCCAAGACCGATGCCCAGGAAGGTGAGCGGCTGCGCCGCTACCTCCTGCACCACGGAGTGAGTTCGCATACTCGTCAATTCGACGCGGACGGTAATGTTGGGGAAAATCTGATCTCCGCAGCTAACTTGTCCGGTGCATGCCTACTGATCTCCGGCGGATATACCCACAGCCGGCTGCGTCAGTCGATTTTCGGAGGCGTCACTCACCATCTTCTCGAGAACTGCAGACTGCCGCTGTTTTTGGCTCACTAAAAGCAGCCACTGCGTCATAAGGTTCACGAGCGTTGGAAAATATAATCCGAAGGGATCAGCTAATATGAAGGCTCAGAGGACAGTAACGTAAGCGGTGTTTTCCGGCCACGGCGGTCCAAGGCATGAATTCGCCGACGTGGTTTTCCGGGTGACCGCTGGCGAGTTCGGACAACGTGTCGGTCAGCCATTCATGCGGGTTGATGGCGCCCAGCTTGCAGCATTCGATGAGCGTGGCGATGCCTGCCGGCCGTCGCGGAGCAACAGTCTGAGGCGGCGGGCCTGCACTTCTCTGCGATAGGCGAAATAGGACCGCACGGCTGCCGCAATGGTTTCCTTGCTGTCCCTGTCCACTTCCGGCTCGGCGACATGGATGACCAGGCGATAGGCTCGCTCCGGCAGTTCCAGCGCGCTCTCGACAATGTAGGCTTCCACTTCGTTATCCAGATCACGACCGACCATTGGGGACGGGTCGAACGCGTGGAACATGTCGCCCGGAATCCTGACCCTGAGATCGATGATGCCGCGATGTCTGTCGGGAATGGTCCTTGGCTTTCTCATGCTTTCGGCTTGGTGCCTTTCAGCAGGTCCATGAAATCGAGCGGGAAGGGGAAGACAATAGTCGAACTGCGCTCCCCGGCGATGACATTGAGGGTGGATAGATAGCGCAACTGCATCGCTTCGGGACGTTGCCCGAGGA
>JANONQ010000235.1:0-4519 GCA_031420935.1 Novosphingobium sp.
ATCGACAGCAGCGTGCACAGCTGCACCTCGTCCGCCGCGTGATGCGCCCGGTGCACCCCCGCCGCACGAAACACCAGCTCGGTAAACGGCAGATCGAACAGCGCCGCAATCTCCGCGCGCGTCCAATCGGTGCGGGGCAGTACTTCCGACCCATTCGGCACCGGTTCTTCCCGTGCCGGTGCAAGGTTCGTGCTCATGATTTCCAGCTTATCCAGACCCGCATCCATTGCATCAATCCTTCGATTTCCGAGCCGATATCACCTTCAGGCGCAGGCGCAACCGCAATTCGGGCAGGAGGCAAATTCCGGTCAAGGCCAGTGTGCGAGTTTTGGTCTTGCCCGGATCCGCAGCCTGTCCGCTGGAAAGTCTTTTGCTTGATAGCCGGTTGAAACAGGAACATTATCGAATATTACCGCGTTTCCTTGGCATTCGGCAGCAATGGAGTACCGATGATCGAAGCGCGCGCGTGCATCAATGCCATCGGCTGTGCCGTACCCGATCACGATGTGCACCGCGCCTTCATCGCATGGGCCGAACGGCAGATCGGCGAAGAGCGTGAGCGCATGGTGTTTCGCCGGATGGCGGAGCGATCAGGCATCGAGCGGCGCTGGTCGGTGTTGCCGCCAACAGCGGGTGGCGGTTCGCCCGTCGATCCCGGCGGTTTCTACGCATCGGATATCCCGCCCACCTCGCTGCGGATGAGCCGCTATGCCGACTACGCGCCGGACCTGGCGATGCGCGCGGTCAACCGGCTGGCGGGGCAGGTCTCGCTTGGCAAAATCAGTCACCTCGTTGTGGCGAGCTGCACCGGCTTTGTCGCGCCTGGCATCGACCAGATCATTGCCGGGCAACTCGGCATAACGGGCGCCGAACGGACGCTGATCGGGTTCATGGGCTGCTATGCTGCGGTCGCTGCGCTGCGAACTGCGCGGCATATTGTCCGGTCCGAGCCGGCGGCGAGAGTTCTGGTCGTGACAGTCGAGCTTTCAACGCTCCATCTCCAGGATCTCCGGCAGATTGAAAGCCTGCTGATGATGCTGCAGTTCGGCGACGGCGCGGCGGCGGCGCTGGTTACCGCCGGGGGCAGCGGCCTGGCCATCGACCGGCCGTTCGCGATCAATCTCGAGGATTCGGCCGATCTCATACGCTGGACGATCGGCGATAGCGGTTTCGAGATGCATCTGTCAGGCCAGGTTCCCGGGCGCATCCAGACCGCACTGCGCGATGAACCGGTGCGCCGCAAGATTCTCGGCTCCCAGGAGCCTGCCGCGATCGGTAGCTGGGCGGTGCATGCCGGTGGGCGCTCGATCCTCGATGCGGTGCAGCACGGGCTTGGCCTCGATGACCAGGCGCTGGCCGTATCCCGCAGCGTGCTCGCCAGATTCGGCAATATGTCATCCTCGACCCTGATGTTCATTCTGGCGGATCTGCTGGCACAGGAGGGGCGGCGCAACGGCATCGCGCTGGCGTTCGGTCCGGGTCTTGCCGCAGAAGGGTTTCACTTTGAGCGGGCCGGTTGACCCCATGCACACGCCGGTTCTGATCGTCGGCGGCGGGCCGGCCGGTTCGGCAGCCGCGATTACGCTGGCCAGGGCTGGGCAAACCCCACTGGTGATCGAGCGCACGCGGGCCGCCAGCCCGGTCGTCTGCGGCGGGTTTCTCGGCTGGGATGCGCTGGCGGCCTTGCGCAAGCTGGGCGTGGATGCGGCGGCCCTCGGCGCGCGGCCGGTCAGCCGCGTCCGGTTGTTGACTCGCCATCGCTCAGTTGAGGCGGACTTGCCCCATGCCGCGGCCGGGCTGTCACGCCGGACGCTGGACGCCGCCCTGGTTGCCGCCGCCGAGGCCGCCGGGGCGAGGGTCATGCGCGGAAGGGCAGTGCGCGCCGCCGAGCCTTCGCGCCGCAGCGTCCGGCTCAGCGATGGCGAAACGATTGCCTGTGACGCCCTGTTTCTGGCGACCGGCAAGCATGAGCTCAGAGGGCTGGCGCGAGACCTTTCCGGATATAGCGATGCGCCGGCAGTTGGCATCCGCATGGTGCTACCTTCTTCGCCGGAGCGCGAACAGGCGCTCGCTGGGGTGGTGGAACTGCACCTGTTCAGGCGCGGCTATGCCGGTTTGCTGCTGCAGGAAGATGGTACGGCTAATCTGTGCCTGTCGGTATCGCAGGATCGGCTGCGCGCGGCCGGCGGCACTAGGGCGCTCATCGCCGAAATTATGCGCGAGGCGCCCAAGCTCGCGGACAGGCTCGGCTCCGATCGGCCCAGCGGTTTCGCGGCCATTGCCGGCGTGCCCTACGGCTGGAGGGCGCGCCAGACACTGCCCGGCATATTCCGCATCGGCGATCAAGCTGGTGTCATCGCCTCGCTGGTCGGCGACGGCATAGCGATTGCCTTGACCAGCGGACAAAATGCGGCGTCGGCGCTGCTGGCGAACAGAGAAGGCGCCGCGCCAGTCTGGCAACGCCAATTCTCGAACCGCGCGCGCAGGGCGATCGGCGTGGCCGAGACCCTGCGGCACGGGGCCGCGCGCCCGCTCGCTGCCGATGCCTTTGTTCAACTGACGCGGCTTGTGCCGGGGCTTAGCCGGTTCGCGGCGCGGATCACTCGTATCTAGCGCAATCGCTCAACGCAAAGGCGAAATGCCAGGCGGCGGACAATCCGCACCTGATCCTGCGCAATCCCCGCATCGGCCAGGATCCGGCGCCATTCCTCCATCCGGAAAGAACGGGCGATCGACAATTGCCCGTCCTCACGCACGATCCGGTGAACCCGCATCAGGCGCGCCAGAATGGGAAAGCCCCAATGCGCGAAACCGTGGCGGTGGAGGTCGCAGATCAGCCAGCCGAGCCTTGCCTCGCTTTCCATGAAGCGGATGAAATAGGTCAGCTGTCCGTCGGTCATATGATGCGTGACCTGGCTGGATATGACGAAATCGAATGGCCCGGGCTGATCGCGATAGTCGCCAGCGCGATAGTCGATGCCGAGATCGGGCGGCGTCCGCGCCCGGGCAACCGCAACGCTTTTCGCGTTGAGATCGACGCCGACCAGTTCCGCCTCGATTCCCCGGCGCCGCGCCCAGCGGGCAATGACGCGCAGGATATCCCCGTCGCCGAAGCCAACGTCGAGCAGCCGAAACCGCTGCGCCGATCCGGCCGCACGGCGCAAAAAAGCGAGGGCCGGCCAGGCGGTGAGCGTCCAGCGATTGACCCGGGCAAGATCGCGCAGGACCAAGTCATAGACGGCCGGATCGAGGTCTGGCGCATCCATCTGCTCGTCTTGCCGCGATCGTACTTTGAGACTGGCCACCATGCCTCCGTTCGTCACCCAAACTACGTTGCCCGGGACCGGGTCCCGCGTGTTTACGGCAAAGCTTCCGGCTTCACCCAGACGAACACGCCGTATCGCATGGCACCGGTGCGATAGGCCAGAATCAGCCGCGGCAAGCTCAATATAAAGTTGCGGTTGGTTGTGGCCGGGCGGAGCGCCAGGCGCCGGACGGCGCTGTCCGTGATCAAGCTTTTTGCCATCCGGCGCAGGCAGATCCACCAGGTGCGGCTGACATTGCGGCTGATGTCCTCGTAGCCTGCGGCCTGAAAGCCGGCACGCGCGGCGAGCTCTTCGTAATCGGTTCGGCTTCCCATGCCCGGCAAGCGGCCCTCCCGGCAAATCGGTTTGAGCAGATGCCGCACTTCCCAGGGGCGAGCGCTGCCCCCTTCAAGCCAGGCGCAGACGACGAGCCGGCCACCGGGCCGCAGCACCCGCCAGGCTTCGGCGAAGAAGCGCGCCTTGTCGGCCATATGCTCCGAGCTTTCGATGGCGTAGGCGCAGTCGAACGCGGCGTCAGGCAAGCCGTTGTCCAGCCAGTCACGCCGCAGGCAGATGAAGCCGGGCACTTCGCGGCCCAGGGCCACCCGTTCCTGCGCCGCGGAAAGTGTCAGGCCGACGACCGCGACTTCGCAGCGTGCGGCCAGATCGGCGCCGGTCGCCCCGTAGCCGCAGCCGATATCGCATACGGTCTGCTGCGCCTCGAGCAGCAGCCTGTCCTCCACCAGGCGTATCAACGCAACGGTTGCCTCAGTGGATGATTCGCGGCCTGTGCGCCAATAGCCGTGGTGAACATGCTCTCCCCAGATCCGCCGATAGGCGAGGTCGAGTTGGTCATAATGCGCCGCGACATGCGCTGCGGTTGGAAGAGCGTCAGGGACGATCACTGGGGGATGATCAGATGTTCTGAGCGCTTGCGCAAGCCTCCTTGCAGTAAGCCTTGCCCATCGGCACGCTTGCCCTTATCGCCCGGTCCGGCGTCGCTGACGGTTTCTAAGGCCGCGACCGGACGCTGGCCTGCCCGCTGCAACGAGGTGCCGGATGAGTAACCCCCCACTGCCCCGCACCGATTGGACGCGCGCGGAGATTGCGGCGCTGTTCGATCTGCCGTTTACCGAGCTGGTGTTTCGTGCGGCGGGGGTGCACCGGGCGCATCACGCGGCGGACGAGGTGCAGCTGTGCACGCTGCTGTCGAT
>JANONQ010000236.1:0-3504 GCA_031420935.1 Novosphingobium sp.
GCGCATTTGCGATACGGCCGGCCAGCGACCATCCCGCCCTCCATCGCGGCATAGAGAATGCGGCGGTGGACCGGTTTCAGCCCGTCGCGCACATCGGGCAGCGCGCGGCTGACGATCACGCTCATCGCGTAATCGAGGTAACTCGCCTTCATCTCATCGACGATGTCGATGCGGGTGTACTCGCCGGCAGGCGGCGGGGAATCGATAATTTCGGTGTCGTCGCTCACGCGGGTTTTTTCGATCACAGTTGCTGGGAAGGCTGTGGTTCAGGCCCTAGGCGAACCATCCTGCCAGCGCCAGTCGAAGCGCGGCTTCTGCCTGCGGAATCTGCCGCTTTTCCACAAAAGTTGCGTTGTGGGTGAATGGCTGGAACAAACCGCATTCAATCGTCGTTCACTGACTGCACCCTAGTGGCGCGAACTGTTGCCAAGCAGGCGAATTCTCGCCAATGGTAAATTCACGGTTTTTAAGTGGTGGAAGCTAGTCTCCGCCGCAGATTAGAGGAGAGACGCTCGATGATCCGCACCGCAATGCCCAGAATTAGGGTCTCGCTTGTTCGCCCGGCGCTTGGCGCTGCGGCTGGCTTGGCTATCCTTACCGGTGCCGCTCTGGTTGCCGGCCCCGCGCTGGCGGCACAGGCACAGCAAAAAGCAGCCAAAGCTCCTAAACTTTCACTTTCCAAACCGTTTCAAGCTGCCGCTGCTCCGCTTAGCAAATCAATTGAAGACGCCAAGAAGCGCGCCGATGTTGTTGCCGCAACCAATAGCGCAAATGCCGCACAATCCGCAGCCCAGACTGCTACGGGGGCTGCCCGCACTCAGGCGCGCGCTAGTCTCGATGCCGCCGTTGCTGCACTTGGCAACACGTTAAGTGCTGAAAAGGCTCAGCTCGACGCAGCGTTTGCCATAGCTAGTACGCCCGATGACCGTTATATGGCGGGAAGCTTGGCCGTAAATCTCGGCGGTATCGCCAAAGATACCAAGGTTCAGCGCCGTGGTATCGAAGCTATGATCGGCAGCGGGAAGGTAGCGGCGGCAGATTTGCCGCGGTTGCAGTATCACCTTGGCATGTTCGCTTTCGACCAGAAGGATTTCGCGACCGCGCGCACCGCGCTGACTGCCGCTGTCGCTGCCGGTTTCCATGATAACGATGCCGACGCGCTGCTCGCCGAGGCCTATATTTCGGACAATCAGGTGCCGCAGGGTCTGATCGTGCTCAAGCAGGCGATCGATTATCGCAATACCACGCCGACCAAAGCGCCAGCTGGCTGGTACAGGCGCGGGCTGGGCGCTGCCTACAAGGCCAAGCAAGTCGACACGGCGGCCGAATTCGCCATGGGGCTGGTCGGTGCTTATCCCACTCCGGACAATTGGGCGGGCGCCATCACTGTCGTGCGCGAGATCGGCAAATACCCGGCACAGGAAACGCTGGACCTGATGCGCTTGATGGACCGCACCAAGAGCTACGCCGAGGAACGCGATTACATCGAATATATCCAGGCGGCCGATGCGCGCCGTCTGCCGGGCGAAGTTATCCGCGTGCTTGATGCCGGCAAGGCGTCCGGCAAGCTGCGGACCAACGACCCGTTCGTGACCGAAGCCCGCACGGTCGCCAGCGGCCGGCTCGCGGCTGACCGGGCCTCACTTCCCGGCCTCGAACGTGAAGCCCGCGCCGCCAGCGCTTCGTCCGTGACGGTAACCGGCGCTGGCGATGCCTTCCTCAGCTACGGCGATGCGCCGAAAGCGGAGGCGCTGTACACCATCGCCATGGCCAAGGCGGGCGCTGACATGCCCAAGCTCCTGACCCGGCTCGGCATCGCCCAACTCGATCAGGGCAATTATGCCGGCGCCCGGGCGTCGTTCACCAAGGTGCAGGGCCCGCGCCGCAATATCGCGCAGCTGTGGTCGCTTTACGCCGCGCAGAAGGCGTCAGGGACGGCTGCGTCCTAAGGATTTGCTCTTATCCCCCTCCCGCTTGCGGGAGGGGTTAGGGGTGGGTCAGCTATTCCACCGCCGAAAAAGCTCCGCTCGCCTCATCGAGCAAGTGCAGCACGCCATCGGAAATCGCAAAGAACGCGCCGCGCAGCCGCAAGTTGCCGTTGCGCTCTTTGGTGCGAATGTAAGGAAAGCTGCGCAAATTGGCGAGGCTGACGCGGACGCCCGCCTGCTCCATCGCTCGCTCCGCCGCGCGCCCGGTGGTCCCCAGCTGTGCCGCGATCGGCGCCCGCGCCTCGTCTAGCAGGGCGATCCAGTTGGCGATGAAGCCGCCTTCGCCGGGCTCTGTTCCATGCAACTCCTTCGTTAGTGCCGCCTTGCAGCCGCCGCAGCTGCCGTGACCCAGGACGATGATCTGCCGCACTTCGAGTACCTGCACTGCGAATTCCAGCGCGGCAGACACACCATGGTGGCCCGGGGTCGTCTCAAAGGGCGGCACCAGCGCGGCAACATTGCGAACGACGAAAATTTCGCCCGGATCAACATCGAATATCTGCGCCGGATCGACGCGGCTGTCCGAGCAGGCGATGACCATCAGCTTTGGCCGCTGACCTTCAATGGCAAGTTGGTCGTAGCGTTCCTTTTGCGCTGCGTAAGCGCTGGCGCGGAACCTACGGTAACCTTCGAGAAGCACTGCAAATTCAGGCATCAGAATCGCTCGCCACGAATAACTTCGACGTCCCACATCGTCAGAAGCAAGCCATGGCTGGTGAGCAAGGGTGCCAGTTCCTCCGTCAGCCGGCTTGCGCGTGCCTGCGAAGCGACAGTCAACACCAACGCCTTGTCGGAGCCGGTTACGCGCTCTTCCCGCCACTCCCCCTCACGGCCTCGCCCGGAACTGACCGGCAATACGGTCCAGCCGGTTATCTCGCAGCGTTCCATCGCGGCAGTTACCCGCCGGACGAGCGGCGTATCGGCAAGAATTTCTATCCGTTTCCGGATGACGGTTTCAATCATAGGGTGTCCTTCAGCTTCCCCCCAGCAGACCGGCGAGCCAAGCGATCAAACTGATATTTACGATGAGATTGAACGGAAAACTTAGCGATAGTGACATGGTCAGATAAATGCCAGGATCCGCCTCGGGCAAGGCAAGTCGCATGGCTGCGGGCACTGCTATATAGCTTGCGCTGGCGCATAAAACGCCAAACGCCGCAGCCGATCCGACGTCGAGGCTGATCGCTGTCCCCGCCACGACGCCCAGGGCGCCATTCACCAGCGGAAACACAATGGCGAGCGTCACCAGCCGCCAGTTGATTGCCCGTGACTGGATAAGACGCCGGGCGGCGATCAGCCCCATGTCGAGCAGAAACAGGCACAGTATGCCCTTGAACCCGGTATCGAACACCGGCTTCACTTGCTCGAACTTTTCAGGCCCGGCAATCCACCCGATAGCGAAGCTGCCGAGCAACAGAACGACCGAGGCATTGAGGAACACCTCACGCCAAAGACTGCCACCATCCTGCTCGCTCGCCCTTACCCCACGCCGAGCCAGATAGAGCCCGGAGAGGAT
>JANONQ010000237.1:0-2615 GCA_031420935.1 Novosphingobium sp.
CACCCCGGCATTGACCCCGAGCGGAAGCTCGCCGCCGATGCCGAGATTGAGACCGAAGGAGCTATTGGAAAAGGCGGCCAGCTTCATGAAATCGCGCCGCGCGGACAGGCTGATTGAGGCAATCGCGGATTTGGCGACGACCTGTTCGTAGGTGGCCGCTCCGCCCAACTGCCAGCCCCGGTACCCCTCGCCAAAGGCGGAATCGGTATGGCGGCCGTCGAGTTGCAGTCCGATCCGCTGGCTGGGGCCGAGATCGTGCTGCAGGCTGAGTTTGGCCCCGAACTGGCGCGCAGCCAGATTGCCGCCGTACCAGCGGTACAGCCCGACCCCTTGAAGCGACAGACTGGTCCGGTTGCCCAACCGCCATTCCGGGCCGGCGGCCAGCTGGACCGAATAGTCATCGGCCTGTTTACCTTTGTAATTAACCATCACCGCATCGAGGTCGGCGACAATCGCGGTGCGCTCGGAGGTCGGCAGGCGCAGGCTGCCAAATGTGCTCGCGGTCAGCCCGGTGCCCGAGCGCGCCCGCGCCGCTTCGTCGAGCGAGAGCGGAAAGCGGAGCGGGCCGAAATTGACATCGACTGTCTGCGCGTTGGTCGCCGAATTGATGTTGGTATCAGGCGCCAGTCCGAAATCGAACCCGAACTGCCAGTTGCGTTTGCTGCGAATGATGCTGCGGGCGTTGCTAATCGCGCGGGCGATTTCCTCGGGCAGCTGTTCGTCGTTCTGGGCCAGACGCAAATGATAGTCCGCCGCGGTCATGTCGCCCTGCGCCAGCAGCGCCTTGGCCAGCTCCAGACGGACGCGGGTTTCACCGGGCCGGTCCTTGAGGATATAACGGAACCGGCGTGCCGCAGCCTTCGGATTGCCGGTTTCCAGCGCAATCATGCCCTCGAGGAAATTGTACGGAACGGTCATCCCCGGCGCATGGCGGAGCGCCGCGACCAAGGGGCCGGCCTCGTCGTATTTGCGGTCCGTGACCATCCGGGTGGCAATCGTCAGCAGTTGCTGCGCGGAGAACCGAAAGCTGCACACACCGGCTTCGCAATCGGGTGTGCCGGCTGCCGGCTCGGCGCTCAGCGCAGTGGCATCCATGCTGACCGGCTGGAGCGACAACTCCTCGCTATGCGCTGCGCTCGCCAGCAGACTGTGCGCCATCGCCAGGGCCACTGCGGCCCTGCGGCACTGCGCCGCCGGCGGCATTATTTCTTGCCGACGAAGGCACCGAGAACATCGATCCGCTCGTCCGGATTACCGCCAGCGATGTGGAATCCGCCGCCAACTTCATTGGCCGCAGGACCGTAGAACGTCCCGTCGATGCTCGATCCGCCGATTGTGACATTGCGCACCGTTCCGTCGGTATTGGTAAATCTGGCGGACTGGAACTGACCTTTGAAACCGCCGAAATTGATCATGTTGATCGACCCTGTCCCGGCGGCGGCGAAGGTAGCGCCGGCGGCAAGTACCGTGGCTCGCGGCCCGGTGTAATGGTCGAAGAATGGTTTGGTTACGGTTCCGGCCAGAGCCAATTGGAACGAATTGTTGAGAAAGTCGACGTTGACCGTGGAGGTGCCGTGCATCCACTGGAAGTAGGTTGGCAGCACCACTGCGGAGGCGATGTCCTGGCCGTCCATGGTGGGATTGAACACCAGCGTCGCCAGCATCGATCCGGTATAGGTTCCGGTTCCGGTCGACGGAACATTTTCCTTGGCCGTCATTTCGCCAAAGGCGAATGCTCCGCGTTCCAGTTTATTTGTAACCAAAAGAATGCCAGTATCTCTGTCAATATTGAATGTGTATGCGTTCCGGATGTAGCCAGCATAGGTAACATACTGGGTTTCGGTGCCCGGCTTCAGGTAAAACAGGCTGGCTGCCTGATAAGTACTTTTATCGCCGCCCATTGGCGCGATGGCGTTTGTTCCGGGATCGATAAAACCTGTACCGGAATGGTCATACGGTGACAGCGGATTGCCATCACCGGCCTGAAGATAGCGCAAATTTGGATTGGGCAGGTTCGGTGTGCCCCATTGCGGTTCTTTCGCGCCGCCGAAGTCGGTCCGGCTCGCCGGATCCTGGAAGCGGGTACTGGCTTCCGCGCCCGAGAGCGGATCGGTGATCTTCAGGGTGAAAGTCGCCTCGCGCGGGTCATAGCCGATCGATATCTCCGAACTGCGCACCGTGCTGGTATGGCCGGCGAATTGCTGCCCCTGTTGATTGCAGCAGTCCCGGTCGTCCGTCAGGTAATCGAAGACCTGGCTTCCGCCCACACCGACATAGGTTTTCGATTCGGTCGGAGCGACGAAAGTATGGGTGGATGTACTGCCGGTGGAACCAACACCACCACCGCCGCCAATCGGGCCGGGCGTGCTGCCAAGCGTCTGCGTCCCGCCGCCACACGCTGCAAGCAAAGCGGTGCTCACCAACAAAAGATACAAACGCATTCGCCATTCCTCATCCTAAGTGCAAGGACAGGAGCTAAGGCGATAAGGTTAAAGTGGAGTAAATAGTGGGCCTAAGCGACGATGGTGGCTTTCCCGATGATTGCCTCAACCACGCCGTTAATTTGCGCGCTATGTTGTACACCGCCGGCAAGCAATGGCATGATCGGGCCGAAG
>JANONQ010000238.1:0-3339 GCA_031420935.1 Novosphingobium sp.
CGCTGCTCGCCCGAGTTGAGCCGGACGATGACCATGCCCCGGTCGCGGCCGACGAGCTGAACGTAAGTCCCGGCCGAACGGGCGATCTGGCCGCCCTTGCCGGGCTTCATCTCAACATTGTGGATGATCGTGCCGACCGGCATCTGGCTGAGCGGCATGGCGTTGCCCGGCTTGACGTCGGTCTTCTCGCCGGCGACGACCGTGTCGCCCACAGTCAGCCGCTGCGGTGCGAGGATATAGACCTGCTCGCCGTCGGTATATTTGATCAGCGCGATGAAGGCGGTGCGGTTGGGATCGTATTCCAACCGCTCGACGGTTGCGGGCATGTCCCACTTGCGGCGCTTGAAATCGATGAACCGGTAACTCTGCTTGTGACCGCCGGCGATGCCCCGCGAGGTGACATGGCCCTTGTTGTTGCGGCCGCCGCTCTTGTGTTTGCCCTCGGTCAGCGCCTTGAGCGGCTTGCCCTTCCACAGCGACGATTTGTCGACGAGGATCAGCGCGCGCCGGGCGGGACTGGTCGGGTTATAACTTTTAAGTGCCATGGTCCGCCTCAGATTCCGCTGGTGACGTCGATCGACTGGCCTTCAGCCAGGGTCACAACGGCCTTCTTGACGTCCGAGCGAGTGTAAGGCTTGCCCTTCCACCGCTTGGTCTTGCCCTTTTGGGTGATCGTGTTGACCTTGGTCACCTTGACACTGAACAGCGCCTCGACTGCCGCCTTGATTTCAGGCTTGGTCGCTGCATTGGCGACGCGGAAGACCACGGCGTTGAATTCGCTTAGCAGGGTCGCCTTTTCGGTGATGTGCGGGGCAACGATCACGTCATAATGACGGGTATCGATACCATCGACCTTCGCCGCTTTTTTCGGGGCCTTAGCCATTGAAACGCGCCTCCAACCGTTCGACCGCGGCGCGCGTCAGCACCAGCGTGTCATGCCTGAGGATGTCGTAGACATTGGCGCCGACTGCCGGGAGCACGTTGATCCCGACGAGGTTGCCGGCAGCGCGGGCAAAACCCTCGTTCACGGCCTCGCCATCGATCACCAGACCTTCTTGCCCCAGTTAGCCGTGGCGAGCTGACCGGCCAATGCCTTGGTCTTGGCATCCTTGATGTCGAGCGTATCAAGCACGATGAGACCGTCTTTCGCCTTGGCCGATAGCGCCATCTTGAGGCCGAGCGCGCGGACCTTCTTGTTCAGCGACACGTCGAATTCACGGCGGCGGGCACCGTGGGCCTTGCCGCCGCCGATGAAGATCGGCGCGGCGCGATCGCCGTGGCGGGCGGTGCCGCCGCCCTTCTGGTTGCCGAATTTCTTGCCGGTACGGGCAACTTCCGAGCGCTCACGAGTGGCGCGGGCGATGCCGCGGCGGGTCTCGAGCTGCCTGGTGACGACCCGGTGAAGGATGTCGGCGCGCGGCTCAATGCCGAACACCGCATCATTGAGTTCGATGTCGCCCTTACCGGCCGAACCATCGAGGTTGAGGACCTTGACCTTCACGATTTAGCCCTCCCCATTTTCGGTTGCGCCAACGGCGGTTTCGGCAGTCGCGGTATCGTCCGCAGGTGTGCCCGCATTCTCGATGATGTCCTCGTTGCCGTTCGCCGCGCCCTTTACCGCACCGGGATAAGGCGCTTCGGCATGGCGGGCGACCTTCACGGAATCGCAGACCGTCAACCAGGTGTTCTTCGCACCGGGCACCGAACCCTTGACGAAAATCAGCCCGCGTTCGTCATCGACGCGCACGACTTCCAGATTTTGTTGGGTCCGCTCACGATCGCCCATGTGGCCGGCCATCTTCTTGTTCTTGAACACTTTGCCCGGATCCTGACGCTGCCCGGTCGAACCCAGCGCGCGGTGGCTGACCGAGACGCCGTGCGACGCGCTCATGCCGCCGAAGCCCCAGCGCTTCATGCCGCCGGCAAAGCCTTTGCCCTGCGTATGGCCGGCAACGTCGACCAGCTGGCCCGGAACGAAGTGCGAAGCGGCGATCGAAGCGCCAACTTCGAGCAGAGCATCGTCGGCGACCCGGAATTCGCGAACGCGCGCCTTGAGCGGCACCTGCGCCTTGGCAAAATGCTCACGCTGCGGCTTGGCGACGTTCTTCTGCTTGGCCGTGCCCGCACCGAGCTGGAGCGCGACATAGCCATCGCGCTCAGCGGAGCGAACCGAAACCACCTGACAATCTTCTAACGACAGAACAGTGACGGGAACATGCCGCCCGTCCTCCTGGAACAGGCGGGTCATCCCCACTTTTCTGGCGATCACGCCGGTACGCATGATCCAAACTCCTCAACAGAGGCCTGCGGAGCCATTCCCCGCAGGCGTGTCCAGCCCATGATATGTGCGAGCCCCGTCCGGGCTGAATGCCGCTCCCCCCGAACAAGGGTAAAAGCAGCGAGACGGGGGACGCATGCCCGGCAACTTGCCGGCGGTATCCCGAAAGTCCTGATCGTCATTCCGGCAGGCCGGGGTGACGATCAAACCGGCTTACGCCAGCTTGATCTCGACGTTGACGCCGGCTGCGAGGTCGAGCTTCATCAGCGCGTCCACGGTGGTGGCGTTGGGCTGCACGATGTCGAGCAGCCGCTTGTAGGTGCGAACCTCGAACTGCTCACGCGACTTCTTGTCGATGTGCGGTCCGCGGTTGACGGTAAATTTCTCGATCCTCGTCGGCAGCGGGATGGGGCCCCGGATCAGCGCGCCGGTGCGGCGTGCGGTGTCCGCGATCTCGCCGGTCGCCTGGTCAAGCACGCGGTGATCGAATGCTTTAAGGCGAATGCGGATATTCTGCGCGTCCATGACCAACTACCGATGAGAAAGAGCAAAACAAAATCGCCATCCTGTCCCGCGTGTGCCGAAGGACTGGATGACGGCTGATAAACCGGCCGTCGGGGGTATCGCCAAAATTCTGGCGAATCCCCCCGGCGGAGCGCGGCCTATATTACTTGGTGATCGCGCTGACAACCCCAGAACCGACAGTCCGGCCACCTTCGCGAATGGCGAAACGCAGACCCGGATCCATCGCGATCGGCGCGATCAGCTTGACGCCAATCGTGACGTTGTCGCCCGGCATCACCATCTCGGTGCCCTCAGGAAGAATGACCTCGCCAGTAACGTCGGTGGTGCGGAAATAGAACTGCGGGCGGTAGTTGGCGAAGAACGGCGTGTGACGACCGCCTTCGTCCTTCGACAGCACATAGACCTCGGCGCTGAACTCGGTGTGCGGCGTGACCGAACCGGGCTTGCACAGCACCTGGCCGCGCTCGACCTCTTCGCGGGCGACGCCGCGGATCAGCGCACCAACATTGTCGCCAGCCATGCCCTGATCGAGCAGC
>JANONQ010000239.1:0-17127 GCA_031420935.1 Novosphingobium sp.
TTGCGTTCCTCGGCATCGGCAATCGCCTGCGTCAGCTCGGCAAGTCCGCGCCGGCGCACGGCAATGGTCGGGATCACCGGCACCCCGAGTTCGCTTGCCAGCGCCGCCGGATCGACCACCAGGCCGTCGCGCTCGGCCAGATCGATCATGTTGAGCGCCACTACCGTTGGCTTGCCGAGTTCGAGGACTTCCAGCGCGAAGACCAGATGCTGCTCAAGATTGGAGGCGTCCAGCACCAGCACCAGCACATCGGGTGCCGCCTCGCCGGGCAATTCGCCCAGGATCACACCCCGGGTCACCTCCTCGTCCGGGCTGGTCGGGGAAAGGCCGTAGCTGCCCGGCAGATCGGTGAGTTCCACCGGCTCACCCGAAGGCAGCACCAGCCGTCCAGCCTTGCGCTCAACAGTAACGCCGGGATAGTTGGCGATCTTCTGGCGCGCACCGGTCAGCGCGTTGAACAGAGCGCTTTTGCCCGCATTGGGATTGCCGACCAGGGCGGCGGTGCGGTGGCGCGCCATCAGCCCGCCTCAATCGGCAGCAAGTCTACCTGCATGGCCTGGGCATGGGCCCGGCGCAGCGCCACGGTCATCCGGCCGATCGTCACCGCCAGCGGATCGCGCCCGCCCAGCACGCCGCGGTGGGCGATGGTGACCTCGGCGTTGCAGTCGATCCCCAGCGCGCGAAGCCGCTGGCCTTCCTCGTCCGCCAGCCGCGTCCAGTCGACCGCAGTGATGCGCGCCGGCTGGCCGATAGGAAGGGCATCGAGTGTCATGTGCGTCGCGCTGCCAGATCGCGGCTGTAATTGCAAATCATTCGCAATAATTGATTTGAGCCAAGTACGCGCCGCGCGGGGCGAAATCAGGTGGCCGGATAACGCAGTCTTCCGAGCAAACGCGCCAGGCTGAAGCGCTCGTCGTTGGGGCGCAGCAATTGCGCCTTGGCCTTTTCGAAACGCATGATGTCGGCCAGCCGCCGGTCGAGGAAGGCGTAGGTTTCGGCCCGTCCTTCGCTCTCGTCGGTGGTGAGCACCGCCAGTGTCGCGGCGTAGACCCCGGCCAGTATCGCGCGCTTGCTGTAGTGGTTGTAATCGGTGGCGGTATCACCCGCCAGCCGCCACATGGTATCGGCGCTGGCCCAGCCGAGCCGCAGCGAGCGAGCAGCGTTCTGCGGCATTGCCATAATCGCCAAAGCCCGGCGCAGTGCTTCCTCGCGACCGGTCAGCGCTTCGAGCCGGAAGCCGACCAGGCGGCGGATGCGTGCCCGCACCGACTGGCCGGCCAGCGTATCGCCGGCGAAGGCCTGTTCCATGGATGCATCGACAGCGGCGATCCAGGCCGCGATCATGTCCATCGCGCCGCTGGAGAAGGCGAGCGCCGCGACCGCCGGATCAACTCCCTGCGCGCGCGCAGCCGCTGCAACCGCCCTCTTGCTCCAGCCGTCGAAGATCGCCGCGCTGGCAATGGCCGGGGCCAGCGCCAGCCGCAGTTCGTCCAGCGTCAGGTCGGCCAATGCGCTCACAATGCCGGACCGTAGGTCCGCTGCGGCCCGCTGCGCAGGCCCTTGGGCTTGGCGGCGCTTTCGATCTCGGAGACCAGCACGCTGCTTTTCCCGTCGAGCAGGGCATAGTCGCGGGCCGAGCGGCCGGAATTGTCCGCCCGGTCGGGATCGGCACCGGCCTTGAGCAGCAGGCGCATGATCGCGATGTCGCGGCGATGCACCGCGGAAATAAGCGGCGTTTCGCCGGCGGTGTTAGGCTCTTCGAGCCGCGCTTTGTGGGCGATCAGCAGGCTAACCCCTTCCTGGAAGCCGAGATTGACCGCGATCTGCAGCGCCGTGGTGCCGCGTCCGTCGCGCGCGTCGACGTTGGCGCCCTTGCTGATGAGGAAGCTCATCCAGGTCATATCGCGCCGCGCGGTAACGATATGCAGCCCGGTCTCACCCGTGGTGCCATCGCGGGTATTGACAATGTTGGAGCCTGGCTCGTCCAAGGCATCGGTCACTGCGCCGCCTTCCTTCTTGCGGACGGCTTCGAGAAATTTGTAGCTTTTGGAGAATTGCGCCTGCGCGCTACCAGGCGCGATCAGCGCGCTGGCGAGCAGCGCCAGGACAATGCGCGCGACGATCCTTGGCTTCCCCACTGAACTCATCTCCTGCTGCGAGCCTGCCGTAACGGACGACGAACCGACCCTCGCCCTCTTGCGCGGATCAGTTTAGCAGACCATGAACCGCTTCGCCATGTCCCTGCGTTTCCATGTCTTTGCCGTATTTTTCATGTCCGTGGCAATCGCCGGATGCAGTTCGCAGACGCCAGCCGAACGCCCACCGCTGGCTGGCGCGGCGATTGGCGGGCCCTTTTCGCTGCTCGACAAGAACGGGCGGGCGGTGCGCTGGCAGGATTTCGCCGGGAAATACCGCATCGTTTATTTCGGTTACACCTTCTGCCCCGATGCCTGCCCGATGGACGTGCAGGTGTTGATGCAGGGCTTCGCGCGTTTCGAGAAGGCGCAGCCACGGCTTGCGGCGCAGGTCCAGCCGATCTTCATCACCATCGACCCGGTGCGCGATACCGGCCCGATCGTCGGTGAATTCGCCGCCGCCTTCTCGCCGCGGCTGATCGGGCTAACCGGCCCGCCGGCCGACATCGCCGCCGCCGGCAAGTCGTTCGGGGCCTATGCCGCACGTGGCAAAGATACGGCGGGCGGCTATCTCATGGACCACAGCCGGGTTGCGTACCTTATGGGCCGTCAGGGCGAGCCAATCGCCATGCTGCCGATTGACCAGGGCGCGCAGGCGGTCGAGGCGGAGCTGGCCAAATGGGTGCGGTGAAGGCGCCTCGCAAAAGGTTCCCCTCCCGCTTGCGGGAGGGGATAGGGGTGGGCCTGCTTTTTCCGTTAGATGGATCGCCCGGCTTAACCCCAACAGGCCCACCCCCGCCCCCTCCCGCAGCCGGGAGGGGAGAATTCTGGGAGCAGCCACTTGAATCGCTCTCCCGCGATCAATGGGAAGCGCTGTGTGACGGCTGCGGCCAGTGCTGCCTGCACAAGCTTGAAGACGAGGACACCGGCGAGGTGCATTTCACCAATGTCGCCTGCCGGCTGCTCGATACCGGCACTGCGCGCTGCAAGGATTACCGCAACCGCCGCGCCTATGTGCCCGACTGCCTGCGCCTTACGCCCCGTCTCGCCGCTGCGGTGGAATGGCTACCGAAGACCTGCGCCTACCGCCTGCGCGCCAATGCCGAGCCGCTGCCGGCATGGCACTATCTGATCTCCGGCGATCGCGATGCGGTCCACCGCGCAGGCGCTTCGGTGGTTGGCCGGGTGGTGTCCGAGGACAGGGCCGGTCCGATCGAGCAGCACGTTCTCCGCAAAGAGGGAGATTGGGGCGACGGCAATGATTGACTGGCTGAAGCGAGATCCGCGCGCCGTGCCGGTGATCGAGATTGGCGAGCGCTGCCTGCCGATCATCGTGCGCCGCTTGCCACATGCCCGCCGGCTGACGATGCGGCTGGCACCCGATGGCAGCGAGGTGCGCGTCTCGATGCCGCGCTGGGGCCGTACCGGCGAGGCAGTGACATTCGCCCGCGCGCGTGCCGCCTGGCTGGCCCGGCAGCTGGACGCGCTGCCGCCCGATGACGCGCCGAAGCCGGGCGGCGCTATCGCCTATCGCGGTGAAGCGCTGATCATCGAGCATGGCGCAACAGCACCGCGCAGCGTGCGCCGGGAGGACGCAACGATCATGATCGGCGGGCCGGTCGATACGTTGACCACCCGCTTGCGCCGCTGGCTGGAGGGCGAAGCGCGGCGGATTTTCGCCGAAGACCTCGCGCAGTATTGCGAGCGCGCCGGGCAACCGCTGGCGAAACTGGCGCTGTCGAATGCGCGGCGGCGCTGGGGCAGCTGCAGTGCCAGAGGCACGATCCGGCTGAATTGGCGGCTGATCATGGCGCCTGATGCCGTGCGCCGCTCGGTCGTCGCTCACGAGGTTGCGCATCTGGTTCATTTCGACCACAGTCCCCGGTTTCATGCGCTGCTGGTCGAGATATACGAAGGCGACATCGCCGCGGCCAACCGCTGGCTTAAGCGAGAGGGACGGGGGCTCTACTCCGCATTCGGCTAAGCGATAATCGACCGCTGGCACTTCGCGCCGCTAGCCCCTATCTAGCGCGCATGAGCCTTTTCAGTCGAGGCGGCATGTGGCGGGATGTAAGTCCCGGCGGCGCCATTAGCGATCTCATTACGGTCTTCCGCCAAGCCGGGCCTAACCGCTGGCGTTTCATGCTGCTCGCGGCCTTGCCGCCGCTTGGCATTTTCCTGGTTTTCTCGCAGGAAGAGCTGCGCGGCCTGCCGAAGCCGCCGCATGTCACCTATATCACCAGCTGGCGGGCTGACCGCAGCGACGCCGAAATCCGCGCCACCAACATCGTCAACCAGCGGCGCAAGGAACGGCAGGCGGCCGAGCAGGCCAAGCGCGAGGAGGAAGTGCGGAAGATTTACCGGACAATCGGTGAGCGGTCCGGCATGGATGTCGCGGCCATCGAGAAACAGGCGGCCGACGAACGCGTCGCCGAGGCCCGTGCTGCGCGAGCAGATGGGGAAGCGATCCGCAGGAGCCAGCAACAGGTCTCCGGCGCGCGTGACTGAGCGAGAGGATGCGCGCTGGCTGGCGGCGGCGGCAAGCCTGGCGGCGCGCGGCAGGCCGCTATCCCGGCCCAATCCGGCAGTCGGCGCGATCATCGTGCAGAGTGGCCGGGTGCTCGCGCGCGGCTGGACCGGGGCAGGGGGGCGCCCGCATGCCGAGGCGATTGCGCTGGACGGGGCGGGTGATGGAGCAAAGGGCGCAACGCTCTATGTCACGCTGGAACCCTGTGCGCATGAATCGGCGCGTGGCCCGGCCTGCGCTGAATTGATCGCTGCCTCGGGTCTGGCGCGCGTGGTGATTGGCTGCGGGGATCCCGACCCGCGCACCGCCGGCCGGGGATTGGCCCGCATCCGCGCCGCGGGTATCGCGGTGGACGTGGTCGATTCACCCGAGGCGGCGGCCAGCCTTTCGGGCTACCTGATGCAGCGCCGTCAGGGCCGGCCCGAAGTCACGCTCAAGCTGGCGACCTCGCTCGACGGCTGCATCGCGCTGGCGGACGGGACCAGCCGCTGGATCACCGGCGCGGCCGCGCGCTCCCATTGCCATGCGATGCGGGCCAAGGCCGATGCCATCCTGGTCGGCGGCGGCACCCTGCGCGCCGATGCGCCGCGCCTCGATGTGCGCCTTGCCGGCCTCGAAGAACGCAGCCCGGAACGCTGGGTGCTGACCCATGGTGAAGCGCCGGAAGGCTGGCGCGCGCTGCCATCGCCGGATGCAGTCCGCGACGTGGAGGGCGTGCAATATTTGTTCATCGAAGGCGGGGCCGGGGCGGCGGCGGCATTCCTCGAGGCCGGGCTGGTCGACCGCCTGCTAATCTACCGCGCGCCGATCGTCATCGGCGGCGGCAAGCCGTGCATCGGCGATATCGGTCTCGCCGCGCTCGATGCGGCGCATGGACAGTGGCGGATGACTGAACGCCGCCAGCTTGGCAGCGACACGCTCGAAGTCTACAGCCGCTCCCCATGTTCACTGGAATAATCACTGCCCTAGGCACCATCCGCGACGCCCGACAGGGCGGCGATCTGCACGCCACCATCACCTGCCCGTGGGATCCCGATACGATCGCCATTGGCGCGTCGATTGCCTGTTCGGGCGCCTGCCTGACCGTGACCGCCCGTGGCGGCAGCGTGGGCAACGCCTGGTTTTCGGTCGATATATCGGGCGAAACCGCCGCCTGCACCGTAGCGGGCCGGTGGCAGGCTGGCCAGCTACTGAACCTGGAGCCAGCGCTGCGGCTCGGCGACGAACTCGGCGGGCATATCGTCACCGGCCATGTCGACGGGGTTGGTGAGGTCGTTGGCGTGTGCCCGGAGGGCGAATCGCTGCGCCTTGGCATAGCAGCCCCGCGCGCGCTGGCGCCCTACCTGGCGGCGAAGGGCTCGATTACGGTGGACGGCGTGTCGCTGACGGTGAACGAAGTGGCCGATCAGCCTGATGGCAGCTGCCACTTCGCCCTCAATATCATCCCGCACACTGCCGAGGTGACGACGCTGGGGGCGCTGAAGCCGGGCGACGGCGTGAACCTCGAGATCGACGTGCTGGCGCGGTATTTGCAACGGATGCAAAGCTTGCGGGAGTAAACGCAAAGGTTTCGCGCGGGTTCGATGATACCGGCTCGCGCCAAGCGCAGTCTCGCCTAGCCTGTCACATCCGCCACCGCCGCCAGAAATTGGTCGATGTTGCCCATTGTCAGCCCGGCGATATTGATCCGGCCCGATCCGGCAAAATAAATCCCATGCTTTACCCGCATCGCCTGCACCTGCTCCGGCGTGAAAGGAATGACCGAGAACAGCCCGTGCTGCCGCCCGATCGCGGAGAGATCGACGCCGCCCACCTTGCCTGCATCGGCCAGCCGTGCCCGGACTTGACACATGCGGGCGCGCATCGCGCTGAGCTCATCGAGCCATTGCCGGGTCAGGGCTTCGTCTTCCACCACCAGCCGCGCCGCCGCTGCGCCATGATCGGGCGGCTGCGACCAGTTGGCGCGGGCCAGCGCATGTCCGTTGGACATAGCCGCTTGAAGCTGCACCGCCTCCGCCATCATCACATACAGCGCGCCGGTGCGGTCGCGGTAGAGGCCGAAGTTCTTGTCGCAGCTGTAGGCGACAATCGCCTCGGGCACTGAAGCGATCACGCGCCGCACACCATAGGCATCTTCCTCCATGCCCACCCCAAGCCCCTGGTAGGCAAGATCGAGGATCGGCAGCAGCCTGGCCTCGGCGATAAGGCCGGCGATCTCATCCCAATCGCCGTTGGCATAATCGATCCCGGTGGGGTTGTGGCAGCAGCCGTGCAGCAGGATTGCGTCGCCTTGCGCCGCTTCGGCGATGGCGGCGCGCAGAGCCACCATGTCGGCAGCGCCGTCGCTGGTGGCATGGTTGAACGTTTTCATGCCCACGCCAAGGTCGGCGCAGATCTGGGCGTGGTTGGGCCAGCTTGGCACGCCCATCCACACATTCGCGACCTGCGCCCTCTTGGCCATGGCCAGCGCCAGCCGCAGCGAGCCGGTGCCGCCCGGCGTCTGCATGCCTTCGATCCGGCCATTCATCGTTGGATTGGTGCCGCCAAACACATAGGGCATCAGCGCGGTGACGAAGCCCATGTCGCCTTCCGGCCCAAGATAGGCCTTGGAATCCTGTGTCTCTACCAGCCGCTTCTCAGCCGTCTTGATCGCGCCGAACACTGGCGTATCGCCCTGTCCGGTGCGGTAGACACCGACGCCGAGGTCGATCCTGCCGGGCCGGGAATCGGCGTTGTGAAGTTTGATCAGCGCAAGCAGCGCGTCGGGGGGTTGTTGCGGAAGGTTGGTGAGCATGGTGGGCGGGCCAATAGCCTTCCGGTCCGCACCGGGCAAGAGTAGTGGCAGCCGGTTCCGCAATTCTACCGATGCGCTGGCAAACTCCAGCTTTGCCACCAGCGGTGCACACACTCCCGCCATGGGCACGCAGCTGACCAGTTCGCGACAAACTCTTGTCGGCCGCCGCCGCCACAGCCGGTTGCGCCTTTGTTTCGAAGCCCGGCTGATCACATTAGCCGGAACTATGCCGGCAACGCTCCTTGACCTGTCGCTAACCGGCGCCAGGGTCACCACCAGCCGCAGCATTCCGGCAAGCGGCAATGCCGTGCTCGCATGGGACCGGTTCGAAGCCTTCTGCACTATCGCCTGGACTCAAGACGAACGCGGCGGACTCGATTTCGACGAGCCCCTGCATCGCCATGTCCTGCCGGCCACCCGCAATCTCGCCGATACCGGCCCCGACCGGAATTCGAACCATGCGGCGGAGCGGGCTTGGACAGGGGGCTTCTTGCAATGATTTGCGCAACTCAGCGCCGTCGGCGCTGGCGCAATATTTTTGCAGAACCGGGTCTCGTTTTCCGAATGTGGCCTAAAACGGCAGCCATTTCTGCTTGTGCGAGAATTTCATGTAGCCGGCATTGATGCCAAGCCGCAGGCCTGCCCCGGTGCGCACCGGAATCAACACAATATCGCCCCGCCGCATATAGCTGACGTGGAAGCCCGCTATGAAATACGCCTGGCCCTCGCCGGCGCCGAAGCGGCGATAAAGATCCTCGGTGTCGTGAAGATTATATATTAGTACGAAGGACTTGGCGGCATTGGCCCCGGCGTCCAGCCCGATCGACGGTCCGGTCCAGTAGACCGGCTGGTTTCCTTCGATCTTGTGATGCAGCATGCCTGAGCCATAGCGCAGGCCCACGATCAAGGCGCCGCCCCCCTCACGGCCGACGATATAGCCATTCGGTTCGCCCTGTTTGCGCAGCAGATCCTCGATAACGCCGGCCAGGCCCTTGGCCCCTTTGCCGAACACGCCTTCCGCGGCGCCGATGAGATCGTCTTTGCGGTATGTGGTCCCGGGAGCGGAAGGCGCGGGAGTGGAGGCGGCTGTGCCAGCGGCTGGCGCAGGCGCGTTCTGTTGATCAGGGCCTGCAACTGCGGTGGCCGGATCGGCTGCGGCATCGCCAGAATAGCCCGGGAGCGGAGCCAGGATTTCTGGCTGCGGAGAAGCGATGACGGGGGCCGAGGATGGGGCGCTGCGGCTGATCGCCCCACCTGCCGGCGAACTCGGTGTCTGCGCCAGCGCGTGCCCGGTCAGCATCGCCGCCGAGGCCAGCGCCAGCCAGCGCGACACTGCGCGCGACTTGGAATTGCTTGATAGCATCATTGCATTTTGCCCCTGTTGATACTGCCCCCAAGATCGTCTCCGATGGTCAGTCGCGCCATGCGCCCATCCGACAGCAGTCTCGCCCACTTGAAAATCCACCACACGCCGCCCCGCAACGCCCACGCGACGAACCGAGTCAGATTTGCGTCCGGACGAGGGGGCAGCGCCAATTTATCCCGCCGCAGACCCCCTTGCCGCCTCAAATGACCGCCGCTATAGGCACCGCTCGCTGCTGCGATCCGGAGACGTGGGTGAGTGGCTGAAACCAACGGTTTGCTAAACCGTCGTGCTGATAATTCGGCACCGAGAGTTCGAATCTCTCCGTCTCCGCCAGTTCCTGCACTTTTGCGGCTTGAAGCGTCCCGGGTTTTCCGGAGGCGGTTTTATTTGAGTCATGCGACCATATCGAGGTTATCGAGGGCTGCATAGTAATTGGCTTCGGCCTCGGCGGGCGGGATATGTCCGATGGGTCCGAACAGGCGGTGATTGTTGAACCAGTCGACCCAGCGCAGGGTCGCCATCTCTACCGCCGAAGCGTTGGGCCATGATCGTTGCCGCCAGATGACCTCGGCCCCTTCGGCGAAGCTCAGGACATGCTTGTAGAGACCGTTGATCGTCTCGGCCAAAGCCCCTTCGACAAGCTCAGGACAGGATTGTCGTAGCTGTCGCCGACGCTGCCGACCGAGGGCACCAGCTCGGCCTCGGCCAGGCGCTGGGTGTAGCTCATGGCGAGGTATTGAACGCCCCTGTCGCTGTGGTGGATCAGCCCGTCCTCCGGGGCTGGCCTGCGGGCATGGATGGCCTGCTCCAGAGCATCGAGCACGAAGCCGGCCGTGGCCGAGGCGCTGACCTTCCAGCCCACGATCCGGCGGGCGAAGGCATCGATCACGAAGGCGACGTAGACGAACCCGGTCCAGGCGTGGACATAGGTAAAATCGACCACCCACAGCGCGTTGGGCCGGCTGACCTGGAACTCACGGTTGACCTTGTCGAGCGGGCATGATGCCTTCGGGTTGCTGACGGTGGTAACGCAAGTCTTTCCGCGCCTTATGCCTGCCAGCCCCATGCCTTGCATCAGCCGCTCCACGGTGCACTTGGCCACCTTGATGCCCTGACGTCGCAGTTGATGCCAGACCCCGGCCTTCGCCGGGGCAGGCTCTTGCGGGTGCCGTAGAGGCCAAAGCTGGCCTCATGGACTCGCCTGATATCCTCCCTGATCTCGTCATCGCGCCGGGCACGCGCCGAGCGCCTGTCGGGATCGGCAAGGCGCACCGCGTGCTCGTGGTAGGAGGAAGGGGCGACCTGCAGTTCGCGGCAGATCGGCTCGATACCCAGTTCCTTGGCGTGATCGTCGATGAACGCCATCACCATTTGCCTTGGCGCCCAGGAGTTCTGGCTCGCTCCGCCTGCGCAATATGCCGACGCTTTGCGCAGGATCTCGTTCGCCCGGCGCAGTTCCTTCACCTCACGCTCCAAGAGCTTCAGCCGGTCGCGGTCGTCAGCGACCCGCGCCGCCGGCCCCGTTCGATCGCTTCGAAAATGTACCGCAGCCGCGGTTGGCGGGCGCTGGCGTACGGTGTGCCGGGTCAACCCAGTTTCTAGCTCTGAGTCTGCACCGGTGATTGGCGTACAATGTGGCCAGTGGTTTCTCCCTAATTACTGCGGGTTTGGACGCCACAATGCGGCATTCGAGCATTCCTGTTTTACCCCAATCAAGATCTGGCATTGCTCCTAAATTGCCTGTATGTTCTCCATTGGGGACCAGATAGCCATCTCCTATGCCTCAACCATCCGTGAAGGTCGCTTGCAGGGTGGCGTAAGCAATAGAACCTGCCTGCTGTTGCAAGTGTCCCTCACCAGTCGCTATCCTATGCTTTGATGATTGTTGCATTTATCCTGGCGTCCTCCGCACCGTTGTTCGCGGCGCAATCAGAGGTTGAGGGGCGACATGAAATTGTCGTCACGGGAGAGCGTATTTCGCGCAGCACTCATAATACCGCATCCAGCGTCGCGGTTGAAACCGCCGAGACTATCGATGCCGAGGCCAACCCCGACCGGATCGAGCAACTTCTACAGGCCATCCCCAACGTCCAGCTTGGCTCCGGTGGTGAAGGTCCAACGATCCGGGGGCAGGATTCAACCGGCGTGGTGCGCGATCTTCCCGCTTTCCTCTCCGGCACCCGGCCCCGCACGACGATCCGCATTGATGGCCGGTCCGCCACCTACTACGAATTGGCCTTCGGCCTGACCTCGGTCTGGGATGTCGGACGTGTCGAGGTGTTCCGCAGCCCGCAGACCATGACTCAAGGCCGTAATTCGATTGGCGGAGCAATCTTCGTTGAAACGAAGGATCCTGCGTTCGAATGGGAAGGTCAGGGGCGGCTGATCGCGGGCGATCATGCGATCCGGCAGGCAGCAGGAGTGGTCTCGGGTCCACTTGTCGGAGGTCAGCTGGCTTTCCGCTTCAGCGGCGAATTGCGTCGCAGCCGCACCGCCAGCCAAATCACGAATGCCGCCGTAGGCAGCGATCCGAACCGGGACGATTCGGACCTCATCCGGTTCAAGCTGCTTGCCGAGCCCAAAGGACTGCCCGATACCCGGCTAAGCCTGACTTATTCCCATGGCCGTTCGCAGATGCCGCAGATCGAAGGCGTCCGGGAGCCATTCGAAGCACGCCGCGACCCCGAAGCAACTTATGGCATCTTCGCGATCACGGTGGATTCGCTGACTGGCCGCGTCGCATACGAGCCTTCAGGCGGTTTCGAGGCACGAGTGACAGTGAGCTACGGGAAGGCAAATGTTCGCCGTCATGCTCCACCAGGGTTGGGCGAGGCCGAAATCGACAGCAGGGATTTCTCGTTAGAGCCAGTCATCGCCTGGCGCTCCGGTTCCGGAGTGGAACTGACCGGCGGTTTTCATTATACGCGCGCCACGCTCGACCAGACGATCGACCTCACTACATTCAGGGCTGTACTCGGATCCGGGGCCTTCACCGACGTACAGAACAGCTTCGGCCTGTTCGGCGAAGGCACGATTCCGCTGACTTCGGCACTAACTTTTACGGCGGGCCTGCGATACCAGCACGACCGGCAAGTCCGGCAGGGTGCGCTCGCCGGCAGCGAGCTTTATCTGCCGCTCGACTACAATCGAAGTTTCTTGGCATGGCTTCCCAAGGTTTCGTTAGCGTGGGACGTTTCGCCGGACTTGCGCATCGGTACGCTGGTGCAGCGCGCCTCCAACCCCGGCGGGGTCAATCTCAACACCAACCGCAGGCGGGTCGAAACTTTTGCGGCAGAAAAGCTTTGGGATTTTGAATTGTTTGCCCGCGCCCGCCTAGCCGGCGGCAAGTTGACAGTGTCTGCCAATGTCTTCCGCTATGAGATGTTCGATGCCCAGCGGACCCAGACGATTTTTGTCATTCCCCCGAGCGGTCCGCCGATCCCGTCCACGCAAGTCGATAACGCGCCCCGCGCCTGGACCAACGGCCTGGAAATGGAGCTGGACTGGCGGCCTTCGAAGCAACTTCACTTGCGCGGAGGCGTCGGCTTGCTCGACACCAGGATTACTCGAACGCTCGATCCTGCCGATACGATGCTCGGCAAGCAGTTCCAACGCTCACCGCATTTCAGCGGGTCGGCGTCGATCGTCTGGACGCCAATCGAACGGTTGATGCTTTCGGCGCAGGTGCGCCGCAACAGCGGCTATTTCAGCGACGATCTGGAAACTGCCGCACGCCGCATCGCTGGTTCGACTACCGCAGATGCTAGAGCCGCTTGGACATGGCGCGGCGTGACCGTGTTCGGCTATGTCCGCAACCTGTTCGACGAATTCAACCTCACCTATCGTTTCGATCCACGCCAACGCCTGGCAACGGCCGGCGACCCGCGCGAGTTTGGGCTGGGTATCGAGGCGCGGTTCTGAATCAGGCACCCTCTCGCGCGGCAGCGTTATTTTCGGTAGTCTGGCAGCGTGAACGAAGTTTCCCATCCACAATCGCCTGAATCCGGCACGGCAATTCCTCTGGCAAAGCGCGCAGACTTCACTCTGGGCGGCACCACTGTGCGACCTTCGCTGCGCACCCTCGAAGGGCCCTTGGGTAGCGCTAAGGGCGAGCCCCGCGTTATCCAGGTTCTGCTTGCCCTCGCCGATGCCCGCGGCGCCGTGCTCTCGCGCGACGATCTCCTGCAACTGTGCTGGGAAGGACGGATCGTCGGCGACGACGCGATCAACCGCGCCATTGCCGAAGTGCGCCGCCTTGCCGCCACTGTCGGGGCCGGGTTCGAAGTCGAAACCGTGCCGCGCATCGGCTACCGAATAATTGGCGCCAATTGGGACGCCGTGCCGGTGCTTGACGCGTCACAGTCGGGATCGGTAGCGGGTCGACGCAAGCTGCTTATCGGTGGGATCGCTGCCATGGTTGTTCTGGCCGGGGGCGGTGCCGCGCTGGTCTTTCGTAATCGCAGTGCAGACATTGAGGCCTTGATCGAGCGTGGCAGGGTACTTCAGGGCTCGGGCGGTCCAAACAATGAGCAACGCGCAGAGGCTTTGTTCCGCCGAGCCATCGAGGGCGATCCAAAGCGGGCCGATGCCTGGGGTTGGCTTGCCAGCGTCCTCGACGATCAAAACTCGGCACGAGAAGCGGCCCAGCACGCACTCAGCCTCGATCCTCGCGAGCCGAATGCCCGAGTAGTGGTGGCTTTCCAGCGCTTGGATCTCGATTCCTGGACGGGGTGGGAAGATGAACTGCTGGGAGTGCTGGCCGACGCGCCGGACAATACCTTGGCGCTAAGCCTCCTGACTTTCTTCTACCAGGGGATGGGGCGATGCAAGGATTCGTGGTCGACCAATGAGCGTGCGATCAAAGTAGAGCCGTTTAACCCTGCGCATCAGCATCGGCGCGCCTTAAAGTACTGGATTTTTGGCCGGATTGGTGAGGCAGACAAGGTCGCCGACCAGTCACTTCGACTTTGGCCGCGCAGTCCGGCCGTGTGGAATGCCCGCTTGTTGATCTATGCCTGCACCGACCGCGCGCCCGCTGCACTTGCCTTGCTCGATGACGTTGCAAGCCGCCCTGCCAACCTTACACCGCCGAGCGTCGATTCGTGGCGCGCAGCGCTGACCGCGATTTCAACGCGGGCTCCCGCCGATGTTGTCCAGGCAGTGTCTGTCTGCACCGCCGCCGCCCGGCTTGCCCCCGGGCTTGCAGCAAACGCGATCATGTTCTTCTCCCATCTCGGCGAGCTTGATGCGGCATATCAGGTCGCTGGGGGCTTGTTCGAAGGACGCGGAACAGTCGTCCAGCAAGCGCGGGGACGCGGCATCAGCGACGTCTATTCCAACTCGCTGTGGGGCCGCACCCAGTTCCTGTTCATCCCGGCGACCGCGCCGTTCCGCACCGATCCCCGCTTCCCCGAACTGTGCCGGCGGCTGGGGCATGTGGCCTATTGGCAGAAGCGGGGCATCTGGCCCGATTCGTTCGTGCGCGGCGTGCTCGATCCGGCGAAACTGGTGTAAATCAGGAAAAACTCGTCGAAACATTGGCAATACATCGGCGCGCCATCATGGCCGTAGTCGCAGTCCAGGTCCATTCTTCCAGCACGACGCGAAGGTCGTCTGCTTGGGAGATTGTGATGAAGCACTTTACCACTGGACTTGCCGCCATCGCCGCAACGAGCCTTATGTGGGTTGCTCCGGCGCTCGCCGATGCCACGCCCGAATGCAATGCCGCCACCGCTGCGGACACCACCGAATGCGGCGCAGACGCGACCGCGGGCGGGGTTGGCGCGACTGCGATTGGTGACACGGCCATCGCAGCCGCAGACCAGTCAACTGCCATCGGCACGCTTGCGGATGCGAGTGCGACCGGCGCGCAGGCGTTCGGGTATGATGCAAACGCGACCGGCACCCGGTCGCTCGCTGTGGGCAACCTGGCTTCTGCAACCAACAATGTGGCGGTGGCGGTCGGCCCGAGTTCCACCGCAAGCGGCTTGAACGGATCGGCCCTCGGACCGTTCACGGTCGCATCGGGAATGGGTTCGGTCGCAGTTGGCAACGTGGCCACTGCGACGAACGCCGGGGCCACCGCAATCGGCGTGCGGACTTTCGCGACTGCCGACTTTGCCACGTCAGTTGGCCGCCGCGCGAATGCATCGGCGATCAACGCCAGCGCCATCGGTGCCGATGCTGTTGCCAGCCATGCCGGCTCGACCGCGCTCGGCTTTGGTGCAGCGTCGACGGCTGCAAGCCAGGTGACACTTGGCGGTGTTGGAAGCCATGTCCGAATTGGCGACATCTCCGCTTCGACTGCCGCGCAGGATGTTTCGTCCCTCGGAATTGCTACCGTCGATGCCAACGGATTACTTGGCCGCAACACCGCTCTGCTGCCGCAACTAGGCACCATGCAGACTTCCCTGTTCGACCTCGTAAACCAGGTCGGGAGCATCCGCAGCGACATTCGCGATGCGAACGAAGGTGTCGCCATGGCCCTAGCGCTCGACAGCCCGAGCATTCCTGCAGGTGGGAGCTTCGCGCTGTCAGGCGGCATCGGCAACTTTAAGGGGCGCACCGCCCTCGCGCTCGCTGTTTCGGCCGCAGTCGGTGAGATTGCGAGCGTCTCGGCCGGCATTGGCTACGGATTCAGTAGCAAGGATGTCGGTTCGCGGGCCGGTTTCCAGATCGCCTGGTGAACTCCAGAAAAGAGGAACGTGTTATGGCCAGATCAACAAAAGCAGTGTTGGCAGCAACAGTAGCCTGCATATTGCTAGCTGCTTGCGGTGGAAGTGGCAGCGGTGGCTTGACTTCGGCTCCATCACCCTTGCCTACGCCATCGCCCACTCCAACCCCTACTCAGACAGCAAACGACACGTCGGTCGAGTTGCTTGCTGCTCCAGCCACCCAGGAATTGGCGGTAGCGACGCGCGACGATCCGATCCAGATTCGTTACGATGCTTCGCGCAATGTCTACGAGCTAAAGGCCGGCAACTTCGATTGGTCGGCCATCACCGACCCGCCGGGGCCCTCAGGCGACGCGACAAACCGATACTTCAGTATCGCCGGACAGCCTGACTCGTCCTATTTCAGCATCCAGGCGCACAACCGAGCATCGGACCCCGATCGTCGGTATCGATATTCGAACCTCGCGTACTGGCAGGAAAATGGTGCAGAAGGGGGCGACATCGGAAATGTTGTTGCTATCGGCGCAGCAACGCCCGCATCAGGCGTGCCGCTGAGCGGCACTGCCTCATTCGAAGGGTTCGCCAGGGGCCAAGCCGACATTGCGAACGATGCTTGGGGGGCTGTCGCAGCGACTCCTCTCGAAGGCACGGTCAAACTCAACTTCGATTTCGCCGCTGGTTCGCTTGCGGGTTCGCTCAACCTGAGCAGTGGCAATTGCGACTGCACCAAGTTCGTTTCGATTGGGACAATCGCCTTCAGCAATTCGGTTTTTGCTCGCGGCAGTCAGACCTTCTCAGGCAGTTTCAATTCGGGCGTCACGGGCAACAACGCATTCGATGGCCGCTTCACCGGACCAGGAGCAGAGGAACTGATTGGCAGTTGGTCACTGCCGTTCCTGTTTGAGGGTGCGACGCATCAGGCTTGGGGTGCTTGGATAGCCAAGCGCGGTAACTGATCAAGGAACAAAGTTGCATTGGCCATGCGTATATCCCTGAATTTTGCCGCTTTACTTGTTTCGACCACCATGGTGCTTGCCGCCTGCGGTGGCGGTGGGGGCGGGATCGCCTCTGCGCCCGCACCCGCACCTGTACCCACACCCGCTCCTTCTCCTTCTCCAATGCCCTCGCCTTCACCTTCCCCGACGCCAACGCCGACGTTCCAACCGGTTGCGGCGACAATATTTCCGGAACCGCTCTACAATCTGCAACTTGCCGTGACCGGCAAGGGGTGGCAGCACGACTATGTGCCGAATACAGCGGGTGCATTGAATCTGCGAGACGCCGACAGCTTCAGCGTTTCCTATGATCAGGCCAGCAAGACCTACCAGATCTCCGTGCCGGTCTCTGGCTCTGGCACGATCATGCGTACTGGCGAATACTCAACTTACCCGTTCAGCTATCCATCTTCTTTGCCTGGTTTTCACGCAGATCCATCCAGCAAGAATGCGACGAATTACTGCTGCAATGCATTGAGCATTTCAGCATCGGATCACCCGCAGTCACGCTACAGCTATGTGTCCTTTGTCGATTTCTACGCTACTGCTCCCGCCGGTTCCAATCTCGATACCATCGCGTACGGGACGTTTGCAGTCGGCCAGCCAACGAAGGCCGGTGAAGTGCCGGTCAGCGGG
>JANONQ010000240.1:0-20024 GCA_031420935.1 Novosphingobium sp.
GCCGATGTCGCGGCCGCGGGGGATTATGTGGGGGTTGAGGAACTGGGCCAGTCCATCGTGATCGCGCGCGTGGTCGCGGGCGAGCTGGTCGCCTGGCATAATGTCTGCCAGCATCGCGGCACGCGGATCGTCGCGGCGTCGGGGCACTGCGAGAAGGCGCGCTTCACCTGCCCGTGGCACGGCTTCCAGTACGATCTGGCCGGCAAGGTTCGCTTCACGCCGATGAAAGCTGCTTTCGACGAGGCGTTGCTCGACGATCTGCGGGCGCCGCCGGTGCGGGTCGCCGAATATGGGGGCTTTGCGTGGATCTGCCTGTCTGCCGAGGCGCCCGATCTGCGAACCTGGCTCGGCGATATTGCCACTGAACTCGACTGGTTCGGACTGGACAAGTTCGACACGCGCTTCCGTTTCGAACTCACACTCAACGCCAACTGGAAGACGGTGGTCGATGCCTTCAACGAGACCTGGCATGTGCCGCATACCCACCAGTCGACGCTTTCGGAGATTGTTCAATGGGGCAAGGCGCATCTGCGGATTTGTGATCCGCACAGCTGGATGTCGATTCCGGTCAAGGGGCTGACCGACCGCGCCGGCGAAGGGGCAGACCACCGGGCGTCGCACATCACCCATTACCTGGCGTTCCCCAATACCTTCTTCAGCTGCTTCCCGACCCATTTGCAGACCTGGAACATCTGGCCGGTCTCGCCGACTGAGACGCACTTCACCGCGTGGGGCATGGTCGGTCCGTGCCCCGATGGCGTCAGCGAAGAGAAATGGAAGCGCCAGAACGAACGCGACTGGGAGATTTTTATCGATGTTTCATCGGAAGACGCCGCCGTAATCGATGGCTGGGGCAAGGTCGCGCATTCGCTTGGGCAAAAGCGCTACATGTTCAGCACGGCGGAAGGGCGGCTCACCGCCTTCCACCGCGAGATCGACAAGCGGCTGACGTTGCCAGCCTGATCAGCAGGCGGTCATCCCGCCGTCGATCACATGCTCCATGCCGGTGATGAACGAGGAATCATCGGAAGCCAGGAAAAGAGCGAGTTGCGACACTTCGCTCGGCTTGGCCATGCGCCGGAGCGGGGTCAGGTCCCCTGCCCCACCGCCGTTTTCATCGGTTGCCGCGATCATCATTGGCGTGAGGATATAGCCAGGGTGGATTGAGTTGCAGCGAACATTGTTGGGACCAAATTCGGTCGCAACCTGTTTGGTCATACCGCGCACGGCGAACTTGCTCCCGACATAGGCCAGGTTCGGCGAGCCCACACAGGCAATCATGCCCGCAATCGATGAAATGTTGACGATCGATCCGCCACCGGCGCGGATCATCGAGGGGAGCACCGCCTGCATGCCAAGATAGACGCCAAGCTGGTTGATATCGCATACCAGCTGATAGTCTTCCTGCTTCAGATTGATGGTGTCGGCGAGGGTGCCGATGATCCCGGCATTGTTGACGAGGACATTGACCGTGCCGAACTTCGCTTCACCTTTGGCGACGACATCCTTCCAGCCTGCGGCATCGCGAACATCCTGCTTGATGAACATCGCGTTGGCACCCAGGCTGTCAGCAAGCGCCCGACCATCCTTTTCGTTGACGTCCGTCAGGATCACCTTGGCGCCTTCGGCAACGAACAACTTGGCATGCGCTTCACCCATGCCTTGCGACGCGCCTGTGATGATTGCCACTTTGCCTGAAAGTCTGCCCATGATCCGGTTCCTCTTGGAGTTTGACCGGGAGCTTCCTATGTTGGCCGCGCCCTGGAAACAAGTGTTTGTTTTTTCTGACCGCCAGGTTTCACACCCGCCCGGTCGCCCGCGCCCGCTGGGTCATGAAACCGGGAAAGCCACCGTCTATGGAGTGCTGCAACTCGTCAAAATAGGCTGTTGCACCGCCAAAATAGAACAGCGGGGCGGTTCGTCGATCCGGTTGCGCCTTCGTTAGGGAAGCAAGCGTCACGGCTTCGATCATGTCGATAGTCACGCCCCCTGATCGGGCTGGTCGAGCTGATCCGCGCGATACGCACGCTGCAAAGCGACCATCCAACCTGGATATTCGGGGGGGAGCAAGCTGCACGCGTCGAGTGTTGCCAGTTCGTCAGCTGTAAGGCTGACTTTGCAGGCCCCGATGTTGTCCACCAGTTGGTCCTCTCGATTGACGCCCACGATGATACTGGTCACGACCGGCTGGTGAAGCAGCCAGGCAAGCGCGATCTGCGCGACCGACACGCCATGGCGCCCGGCAATCGGCCGCATCGCGGCTATGACCGCAGCGCCGCGATCCTGATCTACCGGCGGGAATTCGAATCCGGAACGCCGGCCGCCAACCCCGGCTCCATCATCGCCAGCGTATTTTCCAGTTAGAAGTCCACCGGCCAACGGGCTCCAGACCATGAGGCCGACCTGTTCGGATTGCATCATCGGAACCAGTTCGCGTTCAAGGTCGCGCCCGGCAATAGTGTAATAGGCCTGCAGGCTGTCAATGCGGGCAAGGTGCTGGTTTTGCGCGATACCCTGCGCCTTCACAATCTGCCACGCGGCCCAGTTCGATACGCCGACGTAGCGGATGAGACCGTCCTGCACCAGACTGTCCATAGCGCGCATGGTTTCGTCAACCGGCGTCACCGGGTCGAAGCCGTGGAGTTGATACAAGTCGATATGATCCAGCTTGAGCCGCCGGAGACTGGCCTTGACCGCGTTCATGATGTGATAGCGCGAATTGCCCCGACTGTTCGGGGCGGGGCTGACCGGGCCAAACGCTTTGGTCGCAATCACGAGTTCGTCCCGCTTCAGGCCAAGATTGCGGATTGACTGGCCGGTCATCTCTTCCGACAAACCATCCGCGTAGATGTCCGCCGTGTCGATGAAATTGATACCCGCTTCGTGGGCAATACGGATCAGCCGATCGGCATCGGCCTGCTGCAGCGAGCCGATCTGTTTCCACATCCCGTCCTGGCCGCCGAATGTCATGGTGCCAAAGCAAAGTTCCGAGACAAGCAAGCCAGTGCGGCCAAGTAGATTGTATCGCATTTGAGACCCATCCCTTTTCCTGCGTGGCAGCCATCACGCTCCGCCGCCCGATCTACGCTCTTATGACATTGTATGCAGAGATTACCGTCTATTTTTTTATCACCATGTCCGCGAAAATCCGGGCCGAGGTGGCCATGGGCGGGTGAGCAAGGGCGCGCGTGCAGTGGGCGCGCGGCAGAAATTCGCCAGGAACTAGCGCGCCACAAAATTTACACCTCATAGGCGTGGACAAATTGACATTAGCGTTGCAACGAGCGCTAAAGCTTCGGTTGGACTGGATGCGCTAGGTGGTTGAGTCAATCTGAAAGGGTTACTGCGTTATGACATTCACACTGATCAATGCTCGCCCCAGTCCCTACGGCCGTAAGGTGGCCGTCGTCTTGCAAGAGAAGGGGATCGATTACAGCGTAACCTATGATGTCCCGTGGGGCGATGATACATGCACGCCTAGCTACAGCCCACTCCAACAGCTGCCGATCCTGATCACGGATGCTGACGAATATATCTATGACTCCGCTTATATACTCGATTGGCTTGAAGCCCGTTTTCCCGCGCCCGCGCTTCTCCCTGCCGATCTGGACGCCCGGTTGCTGGCGCAGAAGCGGAGGATGCTGGGGGAACGGCTGCTGGAAGTCGCACAGGCGCTGATGTTCGAACTGCTCCGGCCAGAGCCCAGCACCGCCTGGACGGACCGTCAGGCCCGAAAAGTGCAGGGTGCCCTCGCGGAACTGGAACGTCTGCAAGAAAACCACGTGCCGCAAACGGCACAGGGCCTCGATCTCGGTGATATTGCCGTTGCATCGACCTTGCTGGGACTCGAATACGTTATGTCGGCGGGCATCGCCCCTAATGTCGATGCCTTGCAGTGGCGCGGTAAATGTGCTTCTTTGACAGCTGCTATCACCCGGCTGGAAGCCCGTCCTTCCTTTGCTGCAACAGTTCCGCAAATGATGGATGTCAATTTGCGGGCCACATTGCGATGACGGACTGGGCACTCTGGGGTGGCCTCGTTCACAACTGACAACTTCGCATTTGGGGCGAATTTGGAGAAATTAGATGTCTGGTAAACTTCGCTTCGGTGCTTTTAGTGGCCCGCACCACCCCCTCAACGAGAATCCGACGCTAACCCTGCAGCGCGATCTCGAACTTGCGGAGCATCTCGATTACCTCGGCTTTGACGAACTGTGGTACGGCGAACACCATTCCGCTGGCTGGGAACTTATCGCCAGTCCGGAATTGATGATTGCCGCAGCAGCGCAGCGCACCCACCGGATCAGACTTGGTTCGGCTGTCTCGTCGGTGCCGTACCATCATCCGCTGATGACAGCAGAGCGCTTTAGCCAACTCGACCATATGACCCGAGGCCGGGTGATGCTTGGCATGGGTCCGGGCTCGCTCGCATCCGATGCCAAGATGATGGGCATCGCCGTCGCCAAGCAGCGCGACATGATGGATGAGGCGATCGACGTGATCGTTCGCCTGATGCGCGGTGAGACCGTTTCAGCCAAGACCGAATGGTTCACGCTCGACAATGCGCGAATCCATATGACGCCGTACACCCGTCCCTGCATCGAGATGATCTCCGCCAGCACGGTATCGCCGACCGGGTCGCGAGCGGCCGGCCGGAATGGCATCGGCATGCTGTCTTTTGGTGCCACATCGGGCGGCGCATTCGACGCGTTGTCTTCGAACTGGGCCATTGCCGAGGAAGTCGCCAAGGCAAATGGCAAGACGGTGGACCGCAAGAACTGGCGTCTCGTGGCACCGATGCATATCGCGCCGACGCGCGAACAGGCTCGCGAAGAAGTCAAATTCGGCATTGATGCCTGGGCGGACTATCTTCGTGAAGTGGCGGCGCTGCCAATCGCTCCTGGCAGCGGCGATGTTATCGATGCACTGCTAAGTTCCGACATGGCCGTCATCGGCACGCCAGAAGATGCCGTCACCCAGATCCGGCGCCTGCAGAAGCAGTCCGGCGGTTTTGGTACGCTGGTCCTGTTCGCTCACAATTGGGCCGATTGGGCCAACACCAAGCGGTCCTACGAAATGTTCGCGCGCTTCGTGATGCCGCAGATTGACGACATGCCCGATAACCGCGCTATATCCGAGGCCGAATGCCGTGCCGCTCGGCCGGAACTTGCCGGGCAAATTGGCGCAGCCATCCAGGATCGCATCCAGCGCCACATCGACGAACAGGGTGCCAAGAATATCAGCCCGGATCTGGTCGCTGCATTACCCAAACACAGCTGAAGTTTGCCAGCCAAAATTGGCATACTAGCCCGCGTCGGCCGTCGCCTGAACCTGCTGATGTCCTCTGGCTCGGCGGGCTCGGCTCAACGCATCAAGTTACAACCAACCCTTCGAACTTGTTTGCCGCGCGCCAGTCTGCCCACATGTCGAAAAATTGGGAGGAGGGCAGATACCAGCCCGATCCGATTGCGCTTCGCCGATCGCCGACATGGCCCTCGGCGTTGAAGTAGCCAGGCGTGCAGGATTCCTGGAAAGGCCGTCGCAATTCCGACACGGCGTCGATTGCTTCCTGCCAGGCTTCCTCTGCCTCATCGGTCGCATCGATGGTGCGGCAATTGTTTTGCAGGCAGTGTTTAATCACGAAGGTGAGATGATCGGCTTGCTCCTGAAGCATGTGCGGGACGTTGACCGTCGGGCCAGTCTGCGTCAGGCCCATGAAGAACATGTTGGGAAAGCCCTTGCTGAACAGGCCGTGATAGGTGCGCAGGCCTTCCATCCATTTGTCCGAGAGCTTCAAGCCATCGCGGCCGATCACGTCGTAGCCGGATTGATGCGCCCAGGTCGTTCCGAGTTCAAATCCGGTGCAGAAGATCAGGCAATCGAGCTGGTGCTCGACGCCATCAACGACGACGCCATTTTTTGAAATCTTTTCGATGCCCGTGCTCACATCGACCAGTGTCACATTGTCCCGGTCAAATGCCGGCAGATAATGATCGCTGAAACCCGGCCGCTTGCACATCGTGCGATAGTAAGCCTTGAGAAGCAGCGCTTTTTGCCGATCCCGGACATAGCCGTCAACGCGCGTTCTAACCTCTTCGTTATAGCCAAAATCCGCGACTTCCTGGGCATCAGCGGCTGATTCCGGATTAAGCTTGTCAGCCGGAACCGCACCGACCGAGCTGATCATCAGCCGGAAAAAGCGCGCCCAGCCATCACTAACCGGGCAGTCCACGTCCTCGCCGTTGGCCAGCGCATTGAAGCTCTTGATACGTGCACGGTGCCAACCCTTCGGTTGCGACATGAACCAATGCATGTCGGTTGGACCATTGTCACGAACCCCGACCGCAGTCGGGGTTCTCTGGAAGACAGTCAAATGCCGCGCCGCTTCAACCAGTTCGGGAACGACTTGCAACGCGGTGGTGCCCGTGCCGATGATACCGACGCGCTTGTCCGCCAGCTTGTCGAGCCCTCCGTCGGAATTTCCGCCGGTGAAGTCGTAGTTCCAGCGAGCGCTGTGGAATGAGCATCCTTCGAATTCATCGATGCCCGGGATGCCCGGCAGTTGAGGTTGGCTGAAAATCCCGCTCTGGGTCGTGACGAACCGCGCGCGCAGCGCGTCGCCGCGGTTGGTCGAAACGAACCAGCGTGCGCTGGCCTCGTCCCAGGTCATGCCCGTTATCCGCGTCTGAAAGAGCGCTCTATCGTACAGGCCGAAATGGCGGCCTAACTGCTGGCAATAGGCCAATATCTCACTGCCTCGGGCGTAACGCTCCGTGGGAACGTAGCCGGTCTCTTCGAGGAACGGGAGGTAGATGTATGATTCGACATCGCATCGCACCCCTGGGTAGCGGTTCCAGTACCACGTGCCGCCAAAGTCGGCAGCGACATCCGCCATCAGAAAGTCGTCGATTCCGTTCTGCCGCAGCGTAGCGCCGAGCTGGATGCCGCCGATACCCGTGCCAATGACGAGCACGTCGATCTCGGATTGCACGGGATCCCGCGGCGTGGGCGCGCCAGCGTGCGGATCCTCGGCGAATTTGGCAAATTTGCCCTCGGCAAAGTTATACTGGTCAGTGCCAGCGGGCTTAAGCCGCTTTATCCGCTCGGCTTCATAGCGCGCGCGAATGGCACCGACATCCAGGTTCTCGCCGGGCTTGTCATTACGCATTACAGTTCCTCAATCAGTTTGTCGGACTGCCGGGATGTCCGCTCAGGTGAGCTGCGCCAGCGCGCGGACAGAAAATGGGTTAAGGCTTTCGGCGCGCCCGGATGCGACCATCTTGGGCCAGTCGGGATTGGTGATAAGCGCCCGGCCAATCGCGACGAGGTCGAACTCCTGCCGCTTAAGCCGATCCACAAGGTCAGCGATGGGGCGCAGGGTGGCCGTCTCACCCTCCATCAAGGTGGCAATCATCTCGGCGCTCAGCGTCACGGAGCCGACTGTGATGGTCGGCTTGCCGGAAAGCTTGCGCGTCCAGCCCGCGAGATTCAGGTCCGAACCAGGAAACTCCGGCTCCCAATATCTTCGCTGTGAACAGTGGAAAATGTCGACGCCCGCCGCCACCAACGGGCGCAGAAAAGCTGCTAGCTCATCAGGGGAAGGCCATGCGCGAGCGCCATAATCCTGCATTTTCCACTGCGAAAACCGCAGGATGATGGGAAAATCCGGCGCGGTGCGAGAGCGGATGCGCCGAACAATTTCGACAGCAAACCGCGTTCTCGCGGTTACGTCGCCACCGAAGTCGTCACGGCGGGCGTTGGTCTCGTGCCAGAAGAACTGATCGACCAGATAGCCATGGGCACCGTGGATCTCGACGCCGTCAAAGCCAATCTTGAACGCGTTGTGCGCCGCCTCGGCATAGGCTTCGATGATGGCCTCGATCTCGCTCTCGACCATCGGCCGGCCGCCAGGGACTCCTGCCTTGACTAGCCCCGAGGGGCCCAGCCGCTCGGTCTCGTCAACGACCTGGTCATCGTAGATTTCGGCCACCTCGCTTTTTGCAGCGGCACCGATGTGCCAGAGCTGGGGGACGATCTTCGCGCCCGCGTCGTGCACTTGCCGACAGACCTCGCCCCAGCCGCTCAAAGCTTCGACGCCATGGAAATCCGGCACGTTTGGATCATTCGATGCCGATGGATGGCCGACCCAGGTGCCTTCAGTGATGATAAGACCGACGCCGCCGTCCGCGCGGCGTCGATAATAATCGGCGACGTTCGCACCCGGCACACCGCCAGGCGAAAACGCCCTGGTCATCGGCGCCATGACCATACGGTTTCTCAGCTCAAGTGTCCCGAGAGTGACCGGCTCGAACAACGGGGCAACCATCGGATCGGGCTGTTCGAACGATGCGGTTTCTTGCATTACGTCGGCCTTCCTAGCGAGCGGCTGTGGCGGTCAGGTTTGATCGTGTTTCACGGCTAAGCCCGCGCAGCCAAGGCGTATCCGCCGGACGCACCTCGTTCCACAAAGTCTGCAACCCGGGACCGAGATGATGGAGCTTCTCGGCATGGGGGCTGCTCAATAGGACCGAGGCATGCCGAGGCCGTGCTGCGCGACCTGGGCGAGGACAAGATTGTTTGAAATCGGAGCCGTTCTGAACAAGCGGGCTTCCTTCCATTTGCGCTCGACGTGATATTCGGTGGCAACGCCGTAGCCGCCGAACGTCGTCATGCAGGCTTCGGCGGCTTCCCAGGAGGCTTCGGTGGCCAGATATTTCGTCATCAGCGTTTCTTGCGCGCATGGCTTGCCCCTGTCCATGAGCGCGGCGGCGTTGTTGCGCATGAGTTCAGCGGCCGTGATGTTCATGTGAGCGCGCGCGATCGGAAACTGCACGCCTTGGTTGGCGCCGATCGGCCTATCGAACACGTTCCGTTCCGAAGCGTAGGTCGATGCTGCGTTGACGAACCATTGCCCGTCGCCGATGGCCTCGCTCGACACCAGCAAGCGCTCGGAATTGAGCGAGTCCACCAGATAGTGAAAGCCTTTGCCTTCCTCTCCGATCAGATCGTCAGCGGAGACATGAAGGTCGTCGATAAAGACCTGATTGGTGTGGTGGTTCAACATGGTCGGGATCGGCGTCGCCCTGAGGCTGTCGCCCGCTTTCGCGATGTCGACCAGAAACAGGGACAGACCGTCTGTCTTGCGCTTGACTTCGGCCAGGGGGGTAGTTCGCACGACCAGTAGATAGAGATGCGACTGGAAGTATCGCGACGTCCATATTTTCTGGCCGTTGATGACATACCCGTTGGGGGTGCGTTTTGCGAATGTCTTGATATTGAGCGTATTGGACCCGGCATCGGGCTCGGTCACCCCGAACGCCTGGAGCCTCAAGCTTCCGTCCGCAATCCGCGGCAGATATTTCTTTTTCTGCTCGTCGCTGCCGTGATTAAGGATCGACGCCATCGTATACATCTGGGCGTGACAACTGGCGCCGTTTCCACCGGAGCGATTAATTTCCTGGAGGATCAGGCATCCATCCAGCACCCCCAGGCCCGACCCGCCATATTCTTCCGGGATTAAGGCACTAAGCCAACCCGCTTCGGTCATCGCCGCGACGAACGCTTCCGGATAGTCTCCCCGCACGTCGCATTCGCGCCAATAATCGATGCCGAAATCCGCGCATAACCGCCGAACCGCTTCGCGTATTTCGATCTGCGTATCGGTGTATTCAAAACTCATCGTGACTGCTTTCGATTGAACTATGCGATAGCGCCGGCACGGAAGCTGGTCAGCTGATGAACGTCGTATCCGAGATCACACGCGGCGGTACGTCGCCCACACCGGAGAGACGTTCGAAGTCTCGCATAATCTCTACCCGGCAAATCGCTACCGCATCCGCACTGTGATCCGCCCGCGCGTCTAGAGCAAGATGCGATTAGATTGCATCGAATCTTGCTCCAGAACCCGTGTTTCCGCGCAATGTATTGCGAAAAATAGGTGCCCCCGCTTTCGCATCGCGCTCTAGCTCCGCTAAGCCGGGATAAAAATTGTCGATCCGCTGGTAACGCCGCTTTCAAGCAGGCGGTGAGCCTTCGCAGCTTCGCGCAGGGGATAGCGGTTCGGAGGCGCGACTTTAATTGCGCCGGACTGAACCAGCTTGAACACGCGTTCACCCGATCCTCGATACCGCTCGGGATCTTGCACGTGATGAAAGACGACGGGTCGGCTGACCGACAACGAGCGCTGCGCGAGGCGCGCAAGTTCGATCGGCGGCACAGGGCCCGAGGCCTGGCCGAACAAGGCCAGATGGCCAAACGGCCGCAGGCAGTCGATCGATGTCTCGTAGGTGGCCGCGCCGACGCCGTCAAAAACCATGTCGGCACCGCGGCTGTCCGTGACATCGCGAACGCAGTCGAGTAGCTGGTTGTCCCCATACAGGACGACATGATCGCAGCCCAACTCTCGCACGGCCCCCGCCTTCACCAAACTGCCGACGGCGCCAATGACGGCAATCTCAAGTGCTTTGGCCATTTGCACCAGTATTTGCCCGACGCCGCCGGCCGCTGCGTGTACGACCACGACCGCGCCGGCCTCAAGCACGCGCAGACGCGTGAGGAGCATGTCGGCGGTCAATCCCTTCAGCAGGACCGCTGCGGCGATCTCATGCGAAATGTCGCCGGGAAGCGGCAATGCTAGCGCGGCCGGCAAGATGCGGCGTGTCGCATAGGCACCATAGAGCGACGTGATATACGCTATCCTGTCGCCTACCTTAAGGCCGACGACTGCGTCTCCCACCCGCTCCACGACGCCGGAAGCTTCGATACCGGGCACGCCGGGATATTGCATGGTTCTGTAGGCGCCACTGCGCACATAAACGTCATGAAAGTTCAGGCCGATTGCTTCGTGACGGACGATGATATCTGTCGGCAGCGGTTCTTCAAGCTGCTGCTGGGTCCATTCCATCACTTCAGGCGGGCCCGGAACAGAGACGCGCATCGCGGCACTGGGCTGTGTATGGATGGTCGCCATCGCCGACTATTTGAATTAAGTTCGAATTATTGACAAGTGTGATCCCGCTGTGAAAGTGGATCAAATGACAATGAGGCCAAAATGGGATTGATTGACGGAAAGGTCGCCCTAGTGTCCCGATCGGGGCGCGGCATCGCGCGCGAGATTGCGGTCCAAATGGCCGACGTATCTGCCCGGTCGCCGATCTGATGAGCGTCTCGACGGGTTTGGCACCGTTCTTCACGCCGCGCAGCATTGCCGTCATTGGCGCATCAGACGATCCCACCAAGATTGGCGGACGCCCGGTAAGAAATCTGATCCTGGGGGGCTATGCCGGCCGCATCCTGCCCGTCAATCCGCGCTACGAGCGCGTCCAGGGTCTGAAGGCATTCGCGCATATTTCCGACATCGGGGAGCCGGTGGATTTGGCGATCATCTCGCTGCCGGCTGTCCATGTCCCAGACGCGGTCAAGGCGTGCGCGGACAACAAGGTCAAGGCGGCAATCATATTCTCAGCAGGTTTTTCCGAAGCCAGCGCGGAAGGGAAGTCAGCGCAGGACAGGATAAGGCTGATCGCCCAAAAATCCGGCCTGCGATTGCTGGGCCCCAACTGCATGGGCACGATCAACACGCGTCAAGGCGTGCTCGCGACTTTCACTAGCGGAATTGTCGAGCAGGCTCCACAACCTGGCGGCATCAGCCTGGCCAGTCAGTCCGGGGCATTCGGGTCACACTGCCTCGCGCTCATGCGTGAACGCGGTCTCGCATTAAATCTCTGGGCTACAACCGGGAACCAGTGCGATATCGAAGTCGCCGACTTCCTGGCGTACATGGCCGCCGATCCGGCGACGGACGTAATCATTGGCAGCATCGAAGGCATTCATGATGGTCGCCGGCTCGTCGAGGCGTTCGACATCGCGCGGCGCGGCCGCAAGCCGATGATTGTCATGAAGGTCGGCACGTCCGACGCCGGCGCGGATGCGATGGCGTCGCACACGGCCAGCCTCGCAGGTTCCGACGCAATTTTCGATGCAGTCGCTCGCCAGTACGGCGTTTATCGGGCCTGGACGATCGACGAACTGATGGACGTCGCCTATGCCGCCTCGCGGGGGCGTTTCCCTGGAAGTGCCGGCCTCGGCGTCGTGACCGTATCGGGCGGCGTTGGCGTGCTGATGGCCGACGCTGCCGCCGAGGTGAGTGTCGCGTTACAACCCTTGCCTGCCGCGACGCAGGAATCGTTGAAGAAGCTGCTGCCATTCGCTGGCACGCGTAATCCGGTCGACGTCACCGCCCAGATCCTCAACAATCCGGCCCTCATCGAGCCGATGCTGAGGCTGCTCCTTGACGAGGGTGGTTATTCCTCGGTCATCATCTTTCTCTCCCATCTTGGTCTCAATCCGGCGATCATCGAAAAGCTTCTGCCCGGTCTAAAGCGGGTCGCAGAACTTTATTCCGACCGCTACCTGTCGGTTTCGCTGCTTTCTCGTCCCGATGTTCGCGCCGATCTCGAAGCAGCAGGCTATACCGTGTTCGAGGATCCGACGCGCGCGGTGCGCGCTGCAAGCGCACTTGCCCGGTTCACAGAAAGCTTTGACGCACCCGAACGGCTTGATCTCGCCTTGCCGGATGCGTCCGACATAAGCGCGGGTGCGCGCTATAGCGAATACGAGAGCAAGAAACTGCTAGGCGCGGCCGGGCTGCGTGTGACGGTCGAGCACGTCGCGACGAGCGCCGATGACGCTGTACGGCTTGCTGCTGAAATCGGCTTTCCCGTCGTCCTGAAGATCGTTTCACCCGACATCGCGCACAAATCCGATGTTGGCGGCGTGCTGCTCGATCTTAAAAACGAGGCTGAGGTGCGGTCGGGTTATGACGACATCCGGGCTAGTGTCGCGGCTGCGGTGCCTGGCGCCAGGATCGACGGCGTGTTGGTGGCGACGATGGTCCCCGCAGGGATCGAGACCGTTCTAGGCGTATTGCGTGACCCGCTTTTCGGGCCGGTCGTCATGTTCGGACTTGGCGGGGTTTTTGTCGAAGTGTTGCGCGATGTCGTATTTCGGCCAGCGCCGTTCGGGGTTGATGATGCCAGAATCATGATCGAAGAGGTACGCGGCAGCGCCCTTCTCCACGGGGTTCGCGGCGCGCAGCCCGCCGATATCGACGCGCTTGCCAAGGCCCTCTCGCGGCTCTCGCTGTTCGCGGCGGCGAATGCCGACACGATTGCCTCGATCGATATCAACCCGTTCGTCGTCCTCCCGCAAGGGAAGGGTGCGATCGCCGTCGATGCCTATGTCGAAACAATCGCGGCAAGTCCGCCAGGGGCGGAAAGCGATCGGCGTATTGAAGCCTCAGGGCAATGACTTTACCCTGCTAGTCTTCGAAGCGCTGGAGCAAGGAAATTGACGGGCATGGATCGCGTTGAAAGCGTCCGGATGATCCGGGACAGCGTCGGCGCGATTGCGCCTGCCGGGGGCGACCTTCGCCGCATTCGCGCGCTCCGCGCGGATTCAGTCGGGATCGATCGCGAAACTTGGCAGCACGTCGTCGATCTCGGCTGGCTGGCGCTTTTGCTTGACGAGGATCAGAACGGGCTAGGCCTTGGCGTGCGTGAACTGGCGGCAATCGGTGAAGAATTGGGTGCCGCGCTCGTTCCCGAGCCGGTCCTGGCTGTTGCCGCGATGGTGCCTCTGCTAAGCGAAACCGATCGCCGGAAGGTTCTGGACGGAACCTCGATCATCGTACCCGCGTGGCGCGAGGCCATCGCGCAGGTGGATGCGAAGCCGCGGACCGTGGCGGCACAGGGCAAGGTCACGGGGAAGAAGATACTTGTGGTATCGGGCGCTGCGGCGAACGCCTTCGCCGTGAGCACCACCCAAGGCGCCGTTCTGGTCGCCCGCGACGCGCCAGGCGTTGTCATCGACCTGCAGCGGACCCAGGATGGCGGTCAATCGGCCACTCTCGAGATGCGGAGCGCGCCGTGCACGCCGCTGGGCGGCGATTTCGATGAATCGATCCACCTGCTTTCCCTGGCACACAGCGCATACCTTCTCGGCGCATCGGAGCGCGCCTTTCAAATGACACTGACCTATCTTGGGATCCGCAAACAGTTCGGCCGGCTGATCGGATCGTTCCAGGTCCTGCAGCATCGCGCCGCCGAAGCCAAAATCCAACTCGCCCTGAGCCGGGCGGTGCTCGATGAAGCGATCGCCGACGTCGAACGGCGAGCGAGCCCGGTAGATAAAACCCGAAGCAGATCGCGTGCCGTCGCCCGCATTTCCGACACGGCGATGCTGATCGCGCGCGAGGCGGTCCAGATGCACGGCGCCATCGGCATCACGGATGAGCACGATATCGGGCTGTACTGCCGAAAGATTCTTGCGATCTACAATCAATTTGGCACCGCCAGCGCAAACCGCGCGCGCTATCTGGCGAGCCTGGAGCTGGAGCCCGCGGCATGAACACCGAGACGCCTGGCCTGGTGAGCGCCGAGATCGATCACAATGCGCAAAGCGATGAAGACTTCCGCACCGAAGTGCGTGGTTGGATCGAAGTCAATTACCCTTCGCACCTGCGCTTTCCGATCGAACGGCTGCATCGTCGCGACACCAGGATCTGGTATGATCGCCTTGCCGCAAAGGGTTGGTTGGCGCCAGGCTGGCCTAAAGAGCAGGGCGGCATGGGTTTGGACGCGGCGAAGCGCGTCGTGTTCCTTGAGGAATTGGAACGGCACGGCTGCTCACGCTTCAGCGATCAGGGAGTCCTGATGCTGGGCCCGCTGCTGATGACCTACGGCACGCGCGCACAGCAGGATTATTTCCTGCCCAGAATTCTTACCGGAGAGCACATCTGGGCGCAGGGGTACAGCGAACCCAACGCCGGATCGGATCTCGCCAGCCTGCGGACGGAAGCCGTGCTCGATGGCGGCGAGTGGGTGATCAACGGACAGAAAATCTGGACCACGCTCGGCAACGACGCGAACTGGATTTACGTGCTGGTTCGTACCGACAAGGACGCGAAAAAGCAGGAGGGCATCAGTTTCCTTCTCGTGCCGATGGATGCCCCGGGGATCACGGTTCGGCCGATCCTGACGCTCGGCATGTCAGACGAATTCTGCGAGATCTTTTTCGACGATGTGCGCGCTCCCGGCGATGCGCTGGTCGGGCAACTCAACCATGGTTGGACAATGGCAAAGGCGCTGCTTGGCTTTGAACGGATATTCGTCGGGTCGCCGGCGCAATCCGCCTATGCGTTGTCAAGACTGGAAACGATGGCGGGTCATCTCGGCCTGTTCGGCGATCCGGATTTTCGCTCGCGTCATGGTAGGCTCGCGATCGATTTGGCCGATCACATTTCTCTCTACACCACCTTCGTCGATCTGCTGCGGCGCGGCGAGCCGATCAGCGCGGACGTCTCGATGCTCAAGATCAACCAGACCGAGCTTTACAAGCGCATCGCGCAAACGCTCGTCGACTACGCCGACGACTATGCCGGAGTTGAAGGGCTCGTGGCGGAGCTAGGCGGCGTCCAGGCATCGGCGATCTGGCTTCAGTCGCTGCAAACCACGATTTACGGCGGAACATCGGAGATCCAGCGCGACATCCTGGCAAAACAGGTCCTGGGACTGCCAGCATGAGGGGAAAGGTCGCTTAGGCAGGCAGGCTCCAGCGCCCCATTGTTCTGGTGTTGCGTGCGACGACGAACGATTTCGCCGCCAGACGTTTGGCATACGCCCACGCGCGCGGGTAGCGAGCTAAGCGACAGCATTCTTTTAAATATCACCGGACTTATGCAAAGCTCCCAGGTCGGTTTTTCCAATATTCAGCCAGTCGCCATAAACCAGATTGTTGTCCTGACCCAGATCAGGCGCTGATCGCCAGATTGATCCAGTGTAATTCATCATTTTCGGAACGACGTTCTGCATTCTCAGAGCGCCAAGATCGGGGTCGTCAATGGTTACTATGCTTTCCCGTTCTTGAAAGGTAGGATCGGCGATCATGTCTTCAACGCTATAGATAGGGGATGCCACGACTTCCAGCTTTTTCATGATTTCCATGCATTCGTCCAAGGGCCGCGCGGCGATCCATTCGGACAGAAGGCCATCCAGTCGGTCGCTGTTTTTTGCCTGTTTCTCACGATCATTATAGTCTTCGACCGGTTCTCCAACCAGGGCGGCAACATTGCTCACACTGCGCAGCGTTCCCGAGGTGACGGTCAACCAACGGCTATCGCCGGTCGCATACAGATTTATGACCGCCGCCGGCGCCGCGGCCAACCGGTTCCCGGCGCGGCCGGGAACAACCCCCAACTGGTCATAAAACACTACCTGCCACTCGATCAGGCGGAAGAGGCCGTCATAAAGCGCGAGATCGATCCATTCGCCCTCAAAATCCGGGTCTGTGAGCTTGCGATAAAGCGCCGCCTGAATGGCAAAGGCTCCCATCAGGCCGGTTACTGAATCGCCATGCGAGAAGCCTGTGTGGACCGGGGGGCCGTCGGCGAAGCCGGTGATGTTGACCACGCCGCTCATCGCCTCACCGACCTTGCCGAATCCCGGTTCGTTCCGACGCGACGAGGTCGCCCCGAAACCGGTAACCTGCAGCATGACGACCTTGGGATTGACCGTCTTCAACGATGCGAAGTCCAGCCCCCATTTTTCGAGGGTTTCCGCGCGAAAATTGGTAATGACCACGTCGGCCCAGGCCGCAAGCTTGTGCGCGATACGCCGCCCCTCGTCCGAGCGCAGATTCAGCGTCACTGACCGCTTGTTGCGGGCCGCGACTTTCCACCACAGGTGGACGCCGTCCTTGGCGGGACCGGCCGCACGCTGGGGATCGCCAGTGCCCGGGTCTTCGACATGAACGACCGTTGCGCCTAGGTCAGCCATCAGCGCGCCCGACAACGGTCCTGCTATGACATGCGCAAACTCAACGACCTTTAGTCCGGACAGAGCGCCAGTCTTGTTCATCGACATTGTTCCACTTCAATTATCTTGGCGCACCGCCGAACCGGTGGCGTTTGCGCTTACGCGGCATGCAGTTCAAGGAGGCGTCGTGCGATCAGCGACTGCTGTATCTCGTTGGTGCCTTCGCTCAGAAATAGCAACGGAGAGTCGCGGTAGAGCCATTCAACCTTATATTCCCGCAAGTATTTGTAACTACCGCTCGGCCTGCTGACGCTGCGTCGATTTTCCAAGCTCTGCCTTTCTCATCAGCCGAAAGGCCTGGGCGACAGCCTGGGCCCATGATAGTCAGCCGGCTACGGCTGGACTGATGTTGTGTTTGAGCAGAACATCGCAGAGTCTGTGTCGTCATGGGCACCATACTGAAGTTGGCGAGGGGCCAGGTGCGCCTGCCGAATCGCAACCCGAGAGGCACAAATGAGCAGATATGGATATCTCAGCCTCGGCGCTGGACGCTACCAGGAACGCTTTGGACTAAGCTTTGAGGATGTCACGGTCGGAATGCGCATTTGCCATCGCCCCGGCGTCGACATTTCACAACAAGACAGTCAGGATGAAGCCCTCGATCTGATCAACAACGCCCACCTGCACTTTGACAGCCATTATGCTTCAAAGACGGAATGGAGCCGCCCCCTGTTTGTCAGCACGATCACGATCCAGCGGCTCTTCGGGATGATATCGCGAAGTTGGTACAGACGCCGCGCCATCGTCGGAATCGAAAGTATCGCCCTCATTAAGCCGCTGTTCGGCGGCGATACGCTTTACGCCCAAACGAACGTCCTTTCGGTGGAACCCGGCTCCGACAAGGATGTCGGTGTTGTCCGGCTCGAAATCGAGGGCCACAACCGCGACGCGGAAATAGTCGCCCGCATGATTTGCCAGGTTGAGATTTATCGCGCGGGCAGGCATCCGGAAGATATTGCTGATCGGGAAATAGCCGAACAAGAACGCTTCAGCCTGTACCATGAGGGGCCCGAGGGATCGCTGGTTGAGCAAACCGGCATATGGTTTGAAGATATGGTCGAAGGTGAGACCTTCGTCCATTGGCCCGGCCATACCATCAGCGCTGAAGAGAGCCGGACGCATGCGCTGCGCTCGCTCGAAATCAACCCCAGATGGCATGACGCCGCCTATCTGGCCAGCCATCCGGATATTGCACCTGCCGTGTTCGAACCGCTGGTAATCAGCGTCGTGACCGCCTTGACCACGCGCACGATGGGACGAGTGGTCGCCAATCTCGGCTGGACCAATATTCGCCTGCCGCTGCCGGTACGGCCGGGGCAAACGCTTAATGCCGAATCCACGATCACGGCGCTCAGGCCGTCCCGGTCGCGCCCCGACCAAGGATTGGCAAAAGTCGAAACCCGCGGCTTCAACGAAACTGGCGCGCTGGTATGCAGCTACGAACGCGACTTGCTCCTGTATCGGCGCAGCATGGGCCCTTACAGCGCCGCCGGCTATTGAAGATGAAGAACAACACACTGATTGTCGTTACGGAATTAGGAGAAAAATGTCCGCCGTCAGAACATTCGGCGCAAACTGCGGCGTAGATTAGTGGAACGTCGGTCTCATCTGGGGGTCGATGCGCCAGTCAGCTCGCGCAGATGGCGGTTTTGAAAACTTACCGCAAACGCAAAGCGCGCCAAAGAACGATCAAAATTCGCTCTTTGCATGACCACCAATGTGATCATAACGCAGGCAGAACCGGTCCAACAACGGGCAATCATCGTTCACTCGGTTTTGAGTGCGTCCCTGAGGTTGACCTTCATTTCGTGAAGAACTTCTTCGGCAAGGTGGATTTTATCGAGCGTAATATCCTTCATGATCAGCGTGTTCAATTCGCGCCCGATCAATTGCATCTGCTCAATCACGTCATAGCCCTTCTGCGTGATGAATACGCGCCGGATACGCCGATCTTTCGCGTCGGTGCGTCGTTCAACTATGCCGCTTGTTTCTAGCCGGTCGATCAAGCCGCCGATCGTGACTTTGCCGACCTCAAGTTCGCGAGCCAGATCGCTTTGTATCGTACCCTCGGTTTCATGGCGTGAGAGTGCCGATAGGGCAGACCACTGTGCTCTCGTAATCCCGAGATCCTTGACCCGCTGATCAAACAAGGTGCGCCTCATTCGCGAAACATCATGGACCAGAAAGCCGATTTTGAGATACGGCTGCGGCGCGACGCGCCGAATGCTAGTGCCTGATGCTGGTTGTTTCGCTTTTACACTGGTCGCCATATCGTTCCGGGCCCTTGATTCACTATCGGTAAAAGTGCTCAAAAACGCATCATATACATGCGTATTAACGCCCTGCAAGATGGCCTGTTCTCCAGCGCTTACGGATCAAGCCAGACGTTTCGGTCGATCCCGGCATTGGCCTTGGCTGCGATATTCTCCAGGGATATCTGTTTTCCAAGCCGATTACAGCACTGCAATTTATCGAGAAAATTGAAGCGCCAGATGCCGGCCTAGGGCCTGCTTCCCCGCAAGCTCAACATCTCACCACTTGATTGCATAGGGCACGAACAAGCGTCCGATGGCAGCACTCACCGCGACGGCAAGGCCATGCCACAGGCCAATATGGACGATGTCGTTGTGCGGGCAATATAGGGCAAAAGCGAATATCCCGCTGCTGCCCGCCGCTAGTCCGGTGAGAAGGCCTGCCCGCTCGGGCGACGTCGCGGCGCCCTTGCGCAGCCAGAAGACGAGCGACAGCCCGACAATCGAACCCAGCGCAACGCCCATGGTGAGACACGTGACACCTTGCCCATCGACCGCAAGCATCGTCCCCCTGAACCAGGCAATTCCCGCCATCAATGCAGCCGAGGCAGGTAGCAATGCTGTCATCGCAACTGCCCACATCCAGCCATCGCGGTGCCCCCCCACGTGAGGCCGGCTCATCTCGATCACCGTAAACGCTGATGCGATAGCGAGCAGCAGAAAGAGACCCGAAGAAAGCAGAAATACTGGGTCAAGCTGCCCTGCCAGGATATCCGGGCGCACGCCTGCAGTCAGCGCCACCAGCAGCACGGATGCCAGCCAGGCACTGAATGCGATAACCAGCCCGCCGCGCAATTTGAGCGGCTTGACTGGCTGCAGATCGGCTACCAGACCGGAAATC
>JANONQ010000241.1:0-8001 GCA_031420935.1 Novosphingobium sp.
CCGTGCGCCAGCTGGGTGATCCGCAGCGGCAGGCCGTCCAGCCGCTCGGCGATATAATGCGCGGTGGTCTGGCCTTCGAGGGTGGCATTCATCGCCAGCACCACCTCGTCGATGCCGCCGGCGGCGACCCGCTCAATCAGCTGGCCGATGGTGAGGTCTTCTGGCCGCACTCCGTCCAGCGCCGACAGCCGGCCGCCGAGCACGTGGTAGCGCCCGGCGAACAACCGCGACCGGTCCAGCGCCCAAAGGTCGGCGACGTCCTCGACCACGCAGAGCGCGCGGGGATCGCGGCGGGGATCGGTGCAAATGCCGCAGGGGTCATGAGTGTCGACATTGCCGCAGTTGCGGCATTCGACCAGCCGGTCGCGCACCGCAGCGAGCGCTTCGACGAGTTGCCCGAGCGAGGTGTCACGGCGCTTGATCAGCCACAGCACCGCCCGGCGCGCCGAGCGGGGGCCCAGCCCCGGCAGGCGCGACAGGGCTGAGGTCAGTGTCTCGATCTCTTGCGATGCCATGGTCCAGCCCAATAGCCGCACAGGCTGAGCTTGTCGAAGCCCTGTATTTTCTTTCTTTTGAACCGGAACGAGTAAGGACATCTCTTCGACAGGCTCAGGGCAGACGGAAACAGGGCATTGCGCGTCATCTTCATGGGAACCCCCGATTTCGCCGTGCCGGCGCTGAGAGCGCTGCTCGCGGCGGGCCATGAGGTTGCCGCCTGCTACACTCAGCCGCCGCGCCCGGCCGGCCGGGGCAAGCAGCTCCAGCCCTCCCCCGTCCAGCGCGAGGCGGAGGCGTTGGGGATCGCGGTGCGCCATCCGGCATCGTTGAAGGGGGCGGACGAGCAGGCGGAGTTTGCCGCGCTCGGCGCCGATATCGGCGTGGTTGCGGCTTACGGGTTGATCCTGCCACAGGCGGTACTTGATGCGCCTAGGCTAGGCTGCCTCAACATCCACGCCTCGCTGCTGCCGCGCTGGCGCGGCGCGGCGCCGGTCCAGCGCGCGATCCTCGCGGGCGACGAGGAGACCGGCGTCACCATCATGCGGATGGAAGCCGGGCTCGACACCGGACCGATGTTGGCGGCCGGGCGCACTTCGGTTGACCGGATGACGGCGGGCGAGCTGACCGCCGAACTTGCCGCGATAGGTGCGGGGTTGCTGGCGGCGGTGCTGGACGATCTGCGGGGCTATCCCGCACTACCGCAGCCAGAAGACGGCGTGACTTATGCCAGGAAAATTGACAAGGGCGAGGCGCGGCTGGATTTCACCCGGAGCGCGGTGGAAGTGGAGCGCCAGATTCGCGCCTTTGCGCCGGTACCCGGGGCCTTCTTCGAACTTGATGGCGAGCGTTACCGCGTGCTCGCCGCCGATGTCGCGGGGGAGAGCGGCGCGCCGGGCATTACGCTGGACGAACATCTCACCATCGCTTGCGGCAGCGGCGCTATCCGCCCTCTCGTCATTCAACGAGCTGGCCGCCCGGCGATGCTCCGCGAAGCATTGCTGCGCGGCAGAGCCATCGGAGCCGGGACGATGGTGGGCTGTAACAAAACCGAAACGGGGATTGGCGCATGACAAAGCAATTTCACGTATCAGCGCTGGCGCTGGCCATTTCTTGCGGCTGGGCCATGCCCGCCCTTGCCCAATCGGGCAGCAGCGCTGCGGTCCAACAGGAGCTGGCGGCGATGCGCGCGCAGATGGCACAGATGGCAGCGCGGATCGATACGCTCGAAGGCCAGCTCACCGCCGCGCAGGCGAAAGCCGATGCGGCGAGCGCTGCGGTTGCCGCGATCCCCGCCCAGCCCGCACCCACCGTCTCCGCCAAACCGGCCACTGAAATCACCTGGGATGGGGCACCAAAGCTTTCGACCAGGGAAGGCTGGTCATTTAAAGTCCGCGGGCGAGCCCAATTCGATGTGGCCGGTGTCGATGCACCCGACAGCATCGCCGCGCGCAAGAGCCTTGGCTTCGCCGCACGGCTGCGGCGCGCCCGGCTGGGCGTCGATGGCGCGGTCCCCGGCGGTTTTGGCTACCGCGCCGAGGTCGAATTTGGCAACAGCGATGTCGTGCTCAACGACGTGTACCTGACCTACAAGGCTAGCCCCAGGCTGCTGCTCATGCTCGGGCACCAGAAAATCTTCCAGAGCCTCGAAGAACAGGGTTCCAACCTCAATACCAGTTTTATGGAGCGCGCCGCGTTCAACGGGGCGTTCAACAATGAGCGGCGTCTTGGCCTCAGCGCTGCATACACCGGCGATCTGGTCATGGTTCAGGGCGGTGTCTTCACCGACAGCGCCGTCGATCTCAACGTCGATAGCAACAACAGCTACAGCCTGGATGGCCGCATTGTCCTGATGCCCAAACTGGGCGGCGGTCAGCTGCATCTGGGGGCCTCGGCGCACTATAATGATTTCAACGATGCTGCCTCAAGCGTGCGCTATCGGGTTCGTCCTTTCGTGCGCACCACAGATCTGCGGCTGATCGATACCGGTGCGATCGACGCCACGGGGGAGCGCCGCTTCGGCGCCGAATTCGCTTATATCAGGGGCCGCTTTCATGCCACGGTCGAAAGCCAGTGGATCACGCCGATGCGGCCGGCGGGCCTGGCCAGTCCGACCTTCAACGGTGGCTTTGCCGAAGTCGGCTATCTGTTGACCGACGACGCCGTTGCTTACAAGAATGGCACCTACGAACGCATCCGCCCGAAACGGCCTGTCGCAAAAGGCGGGATCGGGGCGATCCAGGTCAATTTGCGCTACGACTGGCTGAGCCTCAACAGCGGTGCGATCCTGGGTGGCCGGCAGCAGATTGCGGCGGCCTCGCTCGTCTGGATTCCCGACGATCATGTCCGCTTTATACTTAACTATGGCCACCTGTGGCTCGACGATGCCGCCGTCCCGGCGGGCACCGACACGGACTACACCGCCAATGCCCTGGGGCTACGCGCGCAATTCGATTTCTGAGCCGGCGCCCAAGTTTTCCAATCTGTCACATATCTGTCATGGAACGCGGGCAGAGCGCGCTTGACCCTTCCCCGGAGCATTCAAGATGAGCAAACGCATTCCGGCCTTACTGGCTGTCTCGGCCCTCGCGCTCTCCCTCGCGGCTTGCGGTGGCGGCCAGAGCGATTCGCGCGATCAGGTCCGTGCCGTTGGCTCCTCGACGGTCTATCCCTTCGCCAAAGCGGTTTCCGATAGTTTCGCCAGCGCCAATACCGGCATGAAATCGCCGATCATTGAATCGACCGGCACGGGCGCGGGCATGAAGCTGTTCTGCGCCGGCGTCGGCACACAGCACCCGGACATCGTAAACGCCTCGCGGCGGATAAAGAAGTCCGAATATGACGACTGCGTGAAGAACGGTGTGAAGGACATTGTCGAAATCCAGGTCGGGCTCGACGGAGTCGCCTTTGCCGAAGGACCCGGCGGTCCCGGCATCGCGCTAACCCAGGCCGATGTCTACAAGGCACTTGCGGCCAATCCCTTCGGCAAGTCCAATACCGCAAAGACCTGGAAAGATGTGAACCCGGCATTCCCGGCCGAGCCGATTCTGGTTTACGGCCCGCCATCGACGTCGGGCACGCGCGACGCGCTTAAGGAATTGATCCTGATCAAGGGTTGCGAAACCGATCTAGCGATGAAAGCGCTCAAGGAGAGCAATAAGGAGCAGCACGAGAAAATCTGCAGCGAAGTCCGCAGCGACGGCGCCTATGTCGATTCCGGCGAAAACGACAATCTCATCGTCCAAAAGCTTGAGGCCAACCCCAAGGCCATCGGCATTTTCGGCTTTTCCTATCTCGAAGAGAACAGCAACAAGCTGAAGGGGCTGACCATGGGCGGCGTGGTGCCGAGCTATGCCTCGATTGCCGATTTTAGCTACCCGGGCGCGCGCCCGCTTTACCTCTACGTCAAGGCTGCGCATCTCAGTGCAATCAAGGGGCTCAAGGAGTTCGTCGGTGAATGGGCGAAAAATTGGGGCAAGGACGGCTTGCTCGCCAAACAGGGCATGGTCGTCGCGCCGGATGCCGTGCAGGCAGCCAACGCCAGCGTTGCCAGCGCCATGACGCTGCTCGACCCAAGCCAGCTCAAGTAAATCCTAAGCGAAGACTCAAGTCGAGGTGTCGCCCGCCATCCCCATTATTCTCGCCTTCGGGCTGGGCCTGATCGGCTGGCTGGCGGCGCGTTCGCGGGCTTGGGCGTTCAAGCGCAGCGGCGGCGCACGGCTGCACTCGCTGCCCGGCTATCATGGCTGGTTCGTGGCGATCTGCACAGTGGTTCCCGCCCTCCTGTTCGCCACCGTCTGGAGCGCAATCAGTCCGGGACTGGTGGAGGCCGAGGTGCTGAAATCGCCCGCGATGGCAGGCTTGCCCAGCCTGGGATTTGAACGGGACTCGATAATCGCCGAAGCTCGAAGCCTCGCCACTGGACAGACGGCGACGGCGTTTAATCCCCGCACCGCACCGTTGATCGAACCCTTCCGCGCCGCGCTGAACTACTATGGCACAATCGGCATCGTCCTAACTCTGGTGCTAGGTTTTGTCGGGGGGGCTTTGGCTTTTCTGCGGCTGCGGCCAGATTTCACCGCGCGGACTCAGGTCGAACGGGCCTTGATGTTCGCGCTGCTGCTGGCCTCGCTGGTGGCGATCCTGACGACCTTTGGCATTCTCGCCTCGTTGATCTTCGAAACCGTGCGCTTCTTCGCATTCGTCAGCCCGGCCGAGTTTCTATTCGGCACGCATTGGACACCCGATCCAATGGCGACGCCCGGCCCCAACATCGGTGAGACTTACGGCGCGATTCCGCTGTTCTGGGGAACCATCTACATTGGCGCCGTGATTGCCATGATCGTCGCCATCCCGCTGGGCCTGATGAGCGCCATCTATCTGACGCAGTATGCCTCCTATACCGTGCGAAAATGGATGAAGCCGCTGCTCGAAATTCTCGCCGGCGTGCCGACCGTGGTCTACGGCTATTTCGCCGCACTCACCGTCGCGCCGGCAGTGCGCGACGTCGGCCAGGCTATCGGCATCACCAGCGCTTCAAGCGAAAGTGCGCTTGCTGCCGGGCTGGTGATGGGGATCATGATCATTCCCTTCGTCTCCTCGATGGCCGATGATTCCATCGCCGCCGTGCCGCAGGCGATGCGCGACGGCAGCCTGGCGATGGGCGCGACCACGTCCGAAACCATCCGACTGGTGCTGATCCCGTCAGCGCTGCCCGGTATCGTCGCCGGGGTGATGCTGGCGGTCAGCCGCGCTATCGGCGAGACGATGATTGTGGTGATGGCCGCGGGTGCCACCGCCCGGCTGACGGGCAATCCGTTTGAGTCGATGACAACGGTAACGTTCCAGATCGTCGCTATGCTGACCGGCGAAGGCAGTTTCGATCACCCCGCCACCCTCGCCGCCTTTGCCCTGGGTTTCGTCCTTTTCCTGGTGACGCTGGCGCTCAATTTCATCGCGTTGCGCGTGGTCAAGCGATTCCGCGAAGCCTATGAGTAAGCCGCCCGCCATCTCCGGCGATGCCCGCTTCGCCGCCCGGCTGAAGCGCCGTTACGCCGCCGAGCGCCGCTTCCGCCTGCTTGGCCTGGCGGCGGTGTCGTTTTCCGCATTCGTCCTGGCGTTTCTGCTGCTCACTATGACCTCAAACGCGGTGGGCGGCTTCAAGCGGATCGAACTGCGTTTTACCGTGCCCCTCGCGCTGTCCGTGGATCCCGCTCAGCTTGCCGCACCTGGCGCGGCACTGACTTTGGAAGCTGCCGGGCTCAAAGAAATCATCGAGGCCGCTGCAGCGCGGGCGGCAGGCGCTGCGGCCGGCGCGGAACTGGGTCAGGACGCTTGGCGCGAAGTCGCCGAGAGGCTGATCGGCGATCCCAGCTTGCTGCGCTCGCAGTTGCGGGTGTCCCTGCCGGTCAGCGACGATCTTGCTTCGGCCTGGCGCGGTGAAGGCGCGCCGGAACTGCACCAGCTTGCGGCTAGACTCAACCGCGAAGGCCAATTGGTGAACGCCTTCGATCCCGGCTTCCTCACCCGCGGCGACGCGACTGATCCGCAGTCGGTGGGCATCTGGGGCGCTCTCAAGGGTTCGATGCTGACAATGGCGGTGACCCTCGCGCTGGCCTTCCCGATCGGCGTGCTGTCGGCGGTTTATCTTGAGGAATATGCCCCCCGCAACCGCTGGACCGAGATCATCGAGGTATCGATCAACAACCTCGCCGCTGTGCCGTCGATCATCTTCGGTTTGCTCGGTCTTGCCGTGTTCCTCGCAATATTCCCCAACTATCGCTCCGCGCCGCTGATTGGCGGGCTGACGCTGGCGCTGATGACCATGCCGGTAATCGTCATCTCCGGGCGCAACGCGATCAAGGCCGTACCGCCGTCGATCCGCGACGGCGCGCTGGCGATCGGGGCGAGCCGGGTGCAGACCGTGTTCCACCATGTCCTGCCGCTTGCTCTCCCCGGCATATTGACCGGCACGATCATCGGCATGGCCCGGGCGCTCGGCGAGACCGCGCCGCTCCTGATGATCGGCATGCGCGCCTTCGTCGCCACCCCGCCGGCCGGTTTCACTTCGCCTTCCAGCGTGCTGCCGGTGCAGATATTCCTGTGGTCGGACGAAGTCAGCCGCGGCTTTGTTCAGCGTACCTCGGCGGCGATTATCGTGCTGCTGTTGTTTTTGTTGGTGATGAACGGGCTCGCCATCTACCTTCGCAACCGATTTGAGAGGCGCTGGTGAAAGCCGACACAAGCATACTGGCTCCCGCCACCAAGATCCGGGCAAGCAACGTCTCCGTCTCCTACGGCGAGAAGCGGGCGATCGACGATGTCTCGATCGAGATCGAAAACAAGCTGGTGACCGCCTTCATCGGCCCGTCCGGTTGCGGCAAATCGACCTTCCTGCGCGCCTTCAACCGGATGAACGACACCATCCCGAATGCCCGCGTCGAAGGCGAAATCCTGCTCGACGGCGAGGATATTTACCGCTCGGGCATGGACGTGGTGCAGCTGCGCGCCCGCGTCGGCATGGTGTTCCAGAAACCCAACCCATTCCCCAAGACGATCTACGAAAACGTCGCCTACGGCCCCAAAATTCACGGCCTCGCCGCCGGCAAAGCTGATCTCGACGCGATTGTCGAACGCTCGCTGCGGCGGGCCGGGTTGTGGGATGAGGTCAAGGACCGGCTGACTGAGAGCGGCACCGCGCTCTCCGGCGGTCAGCAGCAGCGGCTCTGCATCGCCCGCGCCATTGCCGTCGATCCCGAAGTGATCCTGATGGACGAGCCCTGTTCCGCGCTCGATCCGATCGCCACCGCCCGCATCGAGGAGCTGATCGACGAGCTGCGCCAGCGCTATGCCATCGTCATCGTTACCCATTCGATGCAGCAGGCGGCACGGGTCTCGCAGCAAACCGCTTTCTTCCACATGGGCAAGATCGTCGAAACTGGCAAAACTTCCGATATCTTCACCAACCCACGCGAAGAACGGACCAAGGATTATATCACCGGACGCTACGGTTAGGATCGACATGGTAGCAGGACATACAGTAAAGGCGTTCGACAAGGACATCACCCGCCTGCGCGGGCTGATCGCCGAGATGGGCGGGCTCGCCGAAGTCTCGATCGCGGAGGGCATGGAAGCTCTGGTCAAGGGCTCGCAGCAGCTTGCCGACCAGGTGATCGCCCGCGACAAGCTGATCGACGCGCTCGAAGCCGAGGTCGATAAGCTCGCCGTGCGGATCATCGCGCTGCGGGCGCCCATGGCCGACGACCTTCGCGAGGTGATCGCCGGCCTCAAGATCGCCGGGGTGATCGAGCGGATCGGCGACTACGCCAAGAACATCGCCAAACGCGCCGGCCAGATCGAGGGGCGCAAGGCTTTCGAACCGCTGACGCTGATCCCGGCCATGGCCGAAATCGCCGAGGGAATGGTCCACGACGTGCTCACCGCCTACGCCGCGCGCGACCCCGCCCTGGCCGTCAAGATTATTGCCCGCGACGCCAAGGTCGATGC
>JANONQ010000242.1:0-2397 GCA_031420935.1 Novosphingobium sp.
CGATGCGGTGGCCCGCTATCCGCGCGCGACTTGGTACCTCAATCAGCTGAGCTGTGCCAGCAAGCGCGGACTGTGTAGTCCCGAGGCGGACCGCGATTTCGCCGCTTCCTTGGATGCACCCGACGCGGCGACGCGCTCGGCCCTGCTCGCCGGGGCTGCCGCAGGTTTGACCGACGCAAACGTGTTCATCCCCTTCGGTCCGCCGATCCGCTGGTCGCTGGTGCGCGGCGACATGACGGGCTTTGCAGCCAACCGGCTCGGGTATCATCCCTTGATGCCGCTGGCTTTGCGCCCCAGATAGGTCCGGGCCTGACCGGAATCAGGTGGTTGCACAAAGGAACTGCCCGATGGAACAGCCTGGTACGGTCCGCCTCGCCGGCGAAGGGCTGCCCTTTGGCTCCGACCCGGCATCGGTGCGGCGACGGATCGAGGCGCTGGAACAGCTGCTCGAGCGTGCCTTTGTCATCCCTGGCACCAATCGCCGTATCGGGGTGGATGCGCTTGCCGGGCTGTTGCCGGTGGCAGGCGACACGATCACGGCGCTGATGGGCGTGTATCTCGTCTGGGAGGCGCGCAATCTTGGCATGAGCAAATGGCAGCTGGCGCGGATGACCGGCAATGTCGGGTTCGACTGGCTGGTCGGGCTGGTGCCGTTCGCCGGAGATGTTTTCGACTTCTTCTTCCGTTCGAGCAGCCGCAATTTGCGGATGATCCGGCGTCATCTCGATCGGCACCATCCGGGCACCAAGATTATCGAAGGGTAGCCGATCCTTGCGCTGGTTCGTGCCCCTTGTCGCTTTCTGCACTTTGACTGCCTGTAGCGGGCAGGATAGCCAGCCCAGCCCGGGCGGCGTGACCGCTGGCGAGGCGCGCGCGCTCGGCGATGCGGCTGAAATGATCGAAGCGCGGCACTCGGCTGCGAGCGAACCTGCCGCGCCGATAACTCCGACACCGCGAAATGAGGCTCGCCAAACGCATCCGCTTGAGGGAAGGGCTCACCGCTAGCTTGGCGAGGTATCCGCCCGGCCATCAGGATGGGCGAACCATGCGCGCGTTGATCCTGCTAACGGATTTCAGCGATTTTGGCCGACGCCTCCCGCGCCCGCGCATCGCGCCGCAGTTGCTCACCCGTTCGCCGCGCGTCTTTGAACTCACGACTGTGCCGGGTTTGCCCAGCGGCAATGATGCGCGCGAAAACGCGGCCGGCGGCGGCGATTGGGGCTGCGCCTGCGCCGGACTGGCAAGCGCCAGCGCCGAACACGCCCAGGCCAATAGCTGGCGCAGCAGCCTCAGCGCAGCAGCCCGCCCAGCAGGCCGCGAGCGAATCGCCCGAGCGCTGCTCCGCCCAGCGCCGTGCCGAGCGAGCCGGCGATCGCGCTGGCGGCCGAACCCACCGGCGATGCCCGCGATGTCCGCCCGGACATCTTCGCCGCGATCATTGTGCCAGCCGAGGAGGCGACCGCGCCCATCGCCGCCTTGCCGGCCTTTTCCCACAGCGTCGGCGAATGGCGCGGCTCTGCACGCTGCGCCTCAACGCCCTGCACCTCGACCATCTCCGCGGCGGCCACCGCATCGCTGGCCTTTTGCGCCAGCACGTCCTCCGCCGATTCGCGGTCGACGCAAGTGTCGTATTTGCCGTCGAACGGGCTGATTGACTGACCGATGGCGCGTTCCCTGTCGGTGACCGGCCCCAGCCGTGAGCGCGGCGGGGCCACCAGCGTGCGCTGGACGATGGAGGGCGAGCCGTCCTCGCCCAGAGTTGATACCAGCGCCTCGCCGACCCTGAGCTCGGTGATCGCGGTTTCAACATCGAGATCGGGATTGATCCGGAAGGTCTCCGCTGCCGCCCGGATCGCCCGCTGGTCGCGCGGGGTGAAGGCGCGCAGGGCGTGCTGCACGCGGTTGCCGAGTTGACCGGCGATCTTCTCGGGGATGTCGATCGGGTTCTGGGTGATGAAATAGACCCCGACGCCTTTCGAGCGGATCAGCCTGACCACCTGCTCGATCTTGTCGAACAGCGCGTCCGGCGCTTCGTCGAACAGCAGATGTGCCTCGTCGAAGAAGAACACGAGGCAAGGCTTATCCTGATCGCCGACTTCGGGCAGCGCCTCGAATAGTTCCGAGAGCAGCCACAGCAGGAATGTGGCGTAGAGCTTGGGGCTTCGCATCAGCGTCTGGGCGGACAGAATATTGATGTAGCCGCGGCCCTGATCGTCGCAGCGCAGGAAATCGTTGATCTCGAACGCCGGCTCACCAAAAAACATATCCGCGCCCTGGCTTTCGAAGGCGAGCAGCTGGCGCTGGATCGTGCCGACGCTGGCCTTGGAAATGTTGCCGTATTTGGTGGCAAGCTCCCGCGCCGCATCGCCGCATTGCATAAGCACCGATTGCAGATCG
>JANONQ010000243.1:0-2920 GCA_031420935.1 Novosphingobium sp.
ACCCGGCCCGATCCCGAATAGCGCAGCTCATGCTTGCCGGTGATCAGATCGATGCAAGTGCGCCCCGGCGCCAAAGTGATGTTGGGATGGGCTTCCGCCGCCTTGACCAGCGCCTGCTGCACCGCCCAGCCGGTGGCGTCATCGACATGGACGATGCGCCGTTTGGAATGCCCCCCTTCGCGGGTGAGGTGGAGGCTGTCGCCATCCATGTTGAACGGCACGCCGAGCGCGGCCAGCCGTTCGATCGCATGGGGCGCGCGTTCGATGACGAATTCGACCGTTTCCTGGCGGTTCAGCCCGGCGCCGGCGATCATCGTATCGCGGATATGATCCTCGAAACTATCCCCGGCACCCAGCACCGCCGCAATCCCGCCCTGCGCCCAGGCGGTCGAGCCGCCGGTGAGGCTGCCCTTGGCCAGCACCAGCACCTTGACCCGCTCGGCCAACTCCAGCGCGGCAGTGAGCCCAGCGGCGCCCGAGCCGATGACGATGACGTCGTGGGTCATGCGCGAGAATCGAAAGCGATTGTCATATCGCCCTCTTGCCCACCCCTAGCCCCTCCCGCAAGCGGGAGGGGGATTTGAGCCTCGCTGCTTAACTCCCCGCCCGCTTGCGGGAGGGGTTGGGGGTGGGTCAGTCACCCCAGAGCGATGCGGATCGCCATTACCACCCCTTCAACGTTGCCCTGCACGTCGGCGTTGGTGAAGTGGAGTACCTTGTACCCTGCCTCCGCAAGGTCGCGATCACGGCAAATGTCCTTGCCCGGCTCGATGTCGTGAGAGAATCCATCAAGTTCGATTATCAGGTTTCGTTCGCGGCAGAGGAAGTCCGCATAGAATGGTCCGACCGGCATCTGCCGGCTGAATTTCACGCCAAGCTGGGACTTGCAAAGGTAACGCCAGAGTGCCCGCTCTGCCGGGGTTGCAGCATTGCGCAGTTCCTGAGCGCGGGATGTATTGCGTGGCTTGAAGGTTGGCACCCGGACATACTGACCCACCCCTAGCCCCTCCCGCAAGCGGGAGGGGGACATTTAGCACTACTCACTCCCCTCCCGCTTGCGGAAGGGATCGGGAGTGGTTCAGTCAAGCCATCTCTTTCGCCGCACTGGTCAGCGTCACGAACACATCCTCCAGGTCGGCCTCGCGCGTGGTCACGTCGATGATCGCGAAGCCCTGCGCCTGCACCAGCGCCATGACCTCGCCGGCGTTCATGCGGTCCTTGTCATAGGTGATCTCAAGCACGCGCTCGCCCGCCGTCTCGCACTTGAGAAACGCCGGATGCGACGGCAGCTCGGCAACATCGCGGTCCAGCGTCAGCACGATGATTTTCTCGCGCGCCATCTCGACCAGCTCGCGGGTGGGCTTGTTGGCGATCAGCTTGCCGTGGTTGATGATGGCGATGCGCTCGCACAGCTGTTCCGCCTCCTCGAGGTAATGGGTGGTGAGCACCACCGTCACCCCGGCGGCGTTCATTTCCTCGACCAGCTCCCACAGCTGGCGGCGCAGTTCGACATCGACGCCGGCAGTCGGCTCGTCGAGCACCAGCACCGGCGGCGAATGGACCAGCGCCTTGGCGATCAGCAGCCGCCGCTTCATGCCGCCCGAGAGCGTGCGCGCATAGGCCTTCGCCTTGTCCTCAAGATGGACCGCGCGCAGCAATTCCACCGAGCGCCGCAGCGGCTTGGCGACGCCGTAGAGCCCGGCGGTGTTCTCCAGCACCTCGATCGGGGTGAAAAACGGATCGAACACGATCTCTTGCGGCACGATGCCGATCGAGCGCTTGGCGTTGCGCATGTCGGTATCGATATCGAAGCCCCAGATCGTCGCCGAACCGGAGGTCTTCATCACCATCCCGGCAAGAATATTGATCAGCGTCGACTTGCCCGCACCATTGGGCCCGAGCAGCCCGAAGATGCCGCCCTGGGGGACATCGAAACTGACCCCGTCAAGCGCGAGATGGCCTTCGCCGCCGCCTTGGGCTGCGTAGCGCTTGACCAGGTTGCTGATTGAGATGGCGGGGGGGAGGGTCATTCGACCGCTATTGCGGCAGGATCGGGTGCGGGTAAAGAGGTAGCGCTGGTGCCTGCCGACCTGAGGAATAGTGGAAAATGCCGACGCAGCAACGCACCGTCGATTTCATCCTCGAGCAACTCTCGGACGTCGGCGGCGTTTCGGCGCGCAAGATGTTCGGGGAGTATGGTTTATTCCGCGATGGCAAGACCGTCGCGCTGATCTGTAACGACCAGCTTTACGTTAAACCGACTGAGCCTGGCCGCACGCTCGCTCCCGATGCGCCTGAAGAGCCCGCCTATCGCGGTGCGAAGTCGAGCCTGCTGATTGACGCGGATTTGTGGGACGAGCGTGACTGGCTGGCCGATCTGATACGGACTACGGCGGACGCCCTGCCAACTCCGCCGCCGAAACGGCCAAGAAAGCGCAAAGCCGGCGGTACTTAACGGATCCAAGGTCTGGAAAACCCCCGCCACCCCTGCTAGCCCCTCCCCATGATCAGCCCCCCGGAAATCACCCACACCGCAACCCCCCGCGTCCGCTGCGACGGGGCGACCGGCATTGCCCCGGCGCTCGGCCATCCGCGGGTGTGGCTGCAGATCGACGAGCATGGCTATGTCGATTGCGGCTATTGCGACCGGCGGTTCGTATTGACGGGCGGGCCTGCCGACAGGGCCGATCAGGCCAGTCTTCCCGACATCGCCTCTGGCGCGAGCGTGTGAACGGCCTATATCGGCGGGTATGACCATCCTGGACCCCCGCTCGCTCCTCTACCGCCCCGGCCAGCTTTCGCCCGAGGAGGCCCAGGCGCTCGCCCGCGAAACGCTCAAGCAATGCGACGACGGCGAGCTCTATCTGCAATTCATCGCCTCCGAGGCGTTCGGCTTCGATGATGGCCGGCTGAAAACCGC
>JANONQ010000244.1:0-1774 GCA_031420935.1 Novosphingobium sp.
CGGGCACGCGGCTGCGCTTCCTTGACCGACACCACGATGATGTCGCCAACGCCGGCCGTGCGCCGCTTTGAGCCGCCCAGCACCTTGATGCACTGGACGCGCTTCGCGCCGCTGTTATCCGCGACGTCGAGATTGGACTGCATCTGGATCATCGATCCGGTTCCTTCTCAGTCGGCTTGCCGGGATGCCCAAAACCTTGGCCCCGGTAGTTCCAGAATTCCTGTCCGCCCGCTGCCGGGCGGACCACTCAAACGTCGGCTTCGACCGCCGCTGTCTTGCTCGCCGTAACGCGCTCGAGCACCTTCCAGGTCTTCAACTTCGAGATCGGGCGGGTCTCTTCGATCCGCACGGTCTCGCCAGCCTTGAAGGAATTGTCCTCGTCGTGGGCGTGATACTTCTTCGAGCGGCGGATGATCTTGCCGTAAAGCGGGTGCTTCACCTTGCGCTCGACCTTCACCACCACGGTCTTGTTGGTCTTGTCGGAGACCACCGTTCCTACCAGGATACGCTTTGGCATGGGTGTCTCCTTACGCCCCAGTGGACGTTTTTGCCGCAGCCGAGCCAGATTTCTGTGGCGTGGTGCGCTCGGTTTGCAGCGTTTTGATGCGGGCGATGTCGCGGCGCACTTCCTTGATGCGTGCCGGACGCTCGAGCTGGTTGGTCGCCGCCTGAAACCGCAGGTTGAATGCCTCGCGCTTCAATTCGGCCAGATCGCCGGACAGCTGGTCGTCACTTTTGACGCGCATATCCTCGATCGTGTTGGATTTCTTCGCAGCCATCATACGGCTCCCAGATGCGAGGTGTCACCCAGCCGGGCGACGACCTTGACCTTGATTGGCAGCTTCATCGCCGCGCGCTGGAAGGCGACCGCGGCGATTGGGCCGGGAACCCCGTCAAGCTCGAACAGGATGCGGCCCGGCTTGACCCGCGCCGCCCAATATTCGACCGCGCCCTTGCCCTTGCCCTGACGGACTTCGGCAGGCTTCTTCGACACGGGAACATCCGGGAAAATACGGATCCAGAGCCGGCCCTGACGCTTGATGTGCCGGGTGATCGCGCGGCGGGCCGCTTCGATCTGACGCGCGGTAATCCGCTCCGGCTCCATCGCTTTCAGGCCGTAAGAGCCGAAATTGAGATCGGTGCCACCCTTGGCGTCGCCCTTGATCCGGCCCTTGAAGGCCTTGCGGAACTTGTGTTTCTTCGGTTGCAGCATGGTTTCTACTCTGCCTTAGCGCCGGTCGGAAGCCGGACGGACGCCGGAGGTTTGCGCCTCCATCATCAGCCGGTCCTGCGCCATCGGGTCATGGCCGAGAATCTCGCCCTTGAAGATCCAGCACTTGATGCCGATGATGCCGTAAGCGGTCAGCGCCTCGGCTTCGGCATAATCGATATTGGCGCGAAGGGTGTGAGCCGGCACCCGCCCTTCGCGATACGATTCGACGCGCGCAATTTCAGCGCCGCCCAAGCGGCCGCCGCAGGTAATCTTGATGCCCTCGGCGCCCAGACGCATAGCCGATTGCATCGCGCGCTTCATCGCCCGGCGAAACGCAATGCGGCGGATAAGCTGGTCCGCAATCCCCTGGGCAACGAGCTTGGCGTCGATTTCCGGCTTGCGGATTTCGACGATGTTGAGCTTGACGTCGCTCTTGGTTTTCGAGGCCAGCTGCAGGCGCAGCTTTTCGATGTCCGCACCCTTCTTGCCAATGATCACCCCAGGGCGGGCGGCGTAGATCGAGATGCGGCACAGCTTGGCCGGACGCTCGATCACCACCTT
>JANONQ010000245.1:0-1795 GCA_031420935.1 Novosphingobium sp.
CGCCGCTAGCCTTGGCGGCGATCCGCAGCGGCTGGTTGTGGCGGGCGATAGCGCAGGCGCGACCATGGCGATCGTGACCGCCCTGCGGGTGCGCGATGCAGGCGGGCCGCGGCTTGCCGCGCAATTTCTGATCTATCCGGTGACCGACTATCCCGATCCCGCACCGCCATCCTACAGCGAGCGGGGGGAAGGGTGCGGACTGACTGCGGACGCCATGCGCTGGGGCTGGGATCTTTATCTGACCAATCCGGCTGATCGCGGCCATCCTTTCGCTTCGCCGCTGCGGGCGCACGATCTTGGCAACTTGCCCCCGGCCTATATCATCACCGCCGAGTATGATCTGCTGCGCGACGAGGGCCAGGCCTTTGCCGAGCGTTTGACAAAGTCCGGGGTTGCGACGGCGCTGGTTCACTATGACGATATGAACCACGGCTTCATGGGCATGGTCGGCGGGCTTGACCGCGCTGATCAAGCCCTTGAAGCCGCTTGCACCTGGCTGGCGACCCTGGAATGACCCAGCATTTCGCGATTATCGGGGCTGGCGCTGGCGGGCTATGTGCGGCCAAGTATCTGACCGCAAAAGGCATCGAGGTCACGATCTTCGAGGCCGGATCGCGGGTTGGCGGGCTGTGGGTCTACAACAATGACAGCGGGATGAGCCCGGCCTACAAATCGCTGCACATTAATTCGGAAGCGAAGGTCAGCAGCTTCATCGATTTTCCGTTCCCTGATGACGCACCGCTTTATCCCGATCACGCCGAAATGAGCCGCTATTTCGAGCGCTATGCCGGGCACTTCGATCTCACCCGGCGGGTGAAGTTCGACAGCCGGGTTGCGGCGGTCGAGCCCGTCGACGGGGCGTTCCAGGTGACGCTCGACGGCGGCGAGACCCAGCGGTTTGACGGGGTACTCATCGCCAGCGGCCATCAAAGCGTGCCGCGCCATCCGCCGCAGATCGAGGGCTTTACGGGCAATTACGTCCACGCCCACGCATACCGTGTGCCCACGCCCTATGCCGATCAGCGCGTGCTGGTAATCGGTCCCGGCAACAGCGGCGTCGATATTGCGGCCGACATTTGCACCGTGACCGCCCACACGGTTCTATCGGCACGCTCGCCGGTGCTGATCATGCCGCGGATGATGTTTGGCGCTCCCAATTCACGCACCTTGCTCAAGCTTGAGCGGCCTTTCCTGCCGTGGAAAATCCGCGTCTGGATTCGCACGGCGCTGACCCGGATGTTCCACGGACGGATGGAGCAATGGGGATTTCGCACGCCCAAAACCCGAACCCATCCAATCAGTCATCCGACGCTGATTTCGCAAATCGCCTGGGGGCGGATTGCGGTGAAGCCGGGGATCGCCGGTATCGCGGGAAAGACGGTCAGCTTTACCGACGGCAGCACCGCAACCTTCGATGCGGTGATCGCCGCAACGGGTTACAATACCGCCATTCCTTTTCTTGCCGACGAAATTTCGCCCGTCGAAAGCGCAACCACCCATGTGGCGCTTTACAACCGGGTAGCCCATCCGCGGATCGATGGCCTTTATTTCATTGGCTATTTCGATGCGACCGGGGGCAGCAACATCCGGATGATGGACGATCAGGCCGAATACATTGCCGCGCTCGTTACCCGCGCGGTCAAGCGCCCCCCCGAAAGCGAGATGCTGGCCGCCATCGCGACCGAGCGTGCCTGGTCGGCCACCCAGTTTCCCGATGCTCCGCGCTATGGGCTGGAACTCGACCCGCGCCGCTACCGCAAACGCCTCGCGCTGGACTATGCGCGCAATCGCGTTA